>CAKPKU010000062.1 GCA_934167365.1 uncultured Clostridia bacterium | reverse complement strand
ATGAATCCAAACAGATTATCAAAAAAGTCAAAAGTATATAAAATGTTAAAATTTATTTGGATAATAACTGGAACATATGTAAGTTTACTTATTTTAAGATTACCACAAGATTTTATGGCTATTATAACAAAAATATTTAAACTATCAATGATTTATGGACTAACACGATTATGTGCAAATTTGGTAAGACCAAGTTCAAAAATATTAAGTAGAGTAAAAGAAGAAGACGATGATGCAAATGAACATACAATAAACTTTGCTATTAAATTTGTAAGAGGAATAATATATGTAATAGGTGCATTTATTTTTATATCTGAATTAGGGTATGACTTAAGTGGACTAATTACTGGATTAGGAATAGGAAGTGTAGTATTAGCATTAGCAGCACAAGATTTAGCTAAAAACTTATTTGGAGGATTTGCAATATTAACAGATAAAACATTTTCTGTTGGAGATACAATTGAAGTAAAAGGAGTTTTTGGAACAGTAGAAGACATAACATTTAGAACAACAAGAATAAGAAAACTTGATGATACAGTTATAACAATGCCAAACTCAATTTTAGCAGATTCAGATATAATCAATTGGAATAAGATAGAAAAAAGAAGATATGATTGTGAATTAAAATTATCTCTAGAAATGCCACAAATAGAAATTAATAAAATAAAAAGTAATGTTATAAATGTTCTAGAAGAAAATGAAAATGTAATAAAAGGATCAGTTAGAGCATATTTTAGTGAAATTTCTAAGGATGGATATATTATAAAAATTTATCTATATACAAGTATAACAAACTATGATGAATATATTGAATTTATAAATAATATTAATTCACAAATTATAAATATATTAGAGCATAAGAATGTAAAGTTAATTAATCCGACATATGATATCAATATAAATAAATAGAAAGAAAACATAATTTGAAAAAGCAAAACTTTTTCAGTTATGTTTTTTTGATTTTATTTTAAATTATAAAAAATTATTCCATATAGGAGAATTTATATGAATTTTTTTGTCTTGAAATATAAAGTTAAACATAAATTCTTGTTTTCAAAAGAAGGTTCTATATATGTGTACAAGTTATTGTACTATAGTGCCAAAAGTTTAGCTAGATACTCTTTACAGAAATTGTATAATTATGGTAAAATATTACATAGAAATAATGAAAGAGAGATATGTATGCCAAAGTTTTTTATAAATAGTAATCAAATTGAAGAGAATAATAAAATAGTAATTATAGGTGAAGATGTAAAGCATATTTCAAATGTATTAAGAATGAAACCTGAAGATCAAGTTCAAGTATGCAATACTGAAACATCTATTAATTATTTAATTAGTTTAGAAAAATTTGAAAAAGATAAAATTTATGGAACAATATTAAAAGAAATAAAATCAGAAGCAGAATCAAATGTAAATATTAATGTTTTTCAGGGAATTCCAAAGTCAGATAAAATGGAGCTTATAATACAAAAGTCAACAGAGCTAGGAGTAAAGGAATTTACACCAGTTGATATGATAAGATGTGTATCAAAAGTTTCTCAAAAAGATGAAAAAAAGAAGTTAGAGCGATGGCAAAAAATATCTGAAGTAGCTGCAAAGCAATCAGGAAGGGATATTATACCAGTAATTAATAGAATTAATACAATAGAAGACATATGTAAAAAAATAAATGAATATGACATGATAATAGTTCCATATGAAAAAGCAGAAAATGTAAATTTTAAAGAGGCAATTGAGAAAATAAAAAGCGAAAATAAAATAAAACCATCAATAGGAATTGTAATAGGACCAGAAGGTGGTTTTGAGAAATCAGAAATTGAAAAATTAAAATCTAGTGGAGCAATGATAATAACTTTAGGAAAAAGAATCTTAAGAACTGAAACCGTGGCATTAGCAATGGTTAGTGTTATTATGTATGAACTTGGAGGTAGTATATAATTGGAAGAAGAAAAAGTTGTAAAAAAAAGCACAAAAAGAATATCTAATAGTAATAATGATGTAGAAAAAACAAAAAAAACTTCACCTAAAAAAGTTGTAAAAAAGTCTACTAAAAAGACAATAGAAGAAGTGAAAAGTATAAAAGATGGTGATGAAGTAGAAACTGTTGTAAAAAAAGCAAAAAATAAAAAAACAGTTGAGCCTAAAGACAAGGTTGAAATGATAAAAAAGAAAGTAAGTGCAGAAACTAAAAGAGTTTCTAATATATCTGAAAAAGCTAAACCATCATCATTAGTAAGTAAAAGTAATAGCGGTAAAACAGAAAAAAAAGTAGCAAAAAAATCAACTAATAATGATAGTGAGTTAAAAGAGATTTTCGAAAAAAGTTCAGATGAAATAAAACCAAAAACTAAAAAAACACAGCAAGCTAAAGAATCTGCCGAAAAAATAAAAAAAGCTCCAACAAAAACAGTAAAGAAAAAAACAGACACAACAGAGCAGACACCTAAAAAAAGTACAACTGCTAATAAGAAAAAAGTATCGGAGTCAAAATCTACTGCCAAAAAAGTAAGTGACAAGGCAGCAGTAGTAAAAAAAAGAATAACAGAAGAGGTTACAAAAGCAAGTGGTGAAAGCTCTTCAAAAATAAAAATAAATAAAGAAAAACAAGAAAATAAAACAACAAAATCAGTAAAAAGAAATAGTGAAACTAAAGAAACAGAAAATGAAAATCAGAAAGATATTATAAAAAATAAAACTACAAAACAAAATGAAAAAAATCAAAAAATAAAAAATGATAATGAGTATGACAAGAAAATTGATATATTTCATGTTGATGATGAATTAGAAGAAAAATTTGATATTAATACAATAGATGAAGAATTTAAAAGAAGAAAAGAAATTTCAAAAGAAGATCTAATAAAAATAGTAAAAAAGTCAGTTTCAGGTTTTATATATGCAATTGTATTTATTGCATTTTCAATTTTTGTTAACTATGCTTTTTATAATTTTTCAAAAACATCATTTATAAAAGATTTAAATATATTTGCATTTATATTTTTAGCAGTATCAATAATGCAAATAGAAGTTTCATATAAAAATGAAGATTCATCAAAATGTATAAGTGGAATTGAACTTTTATTAATGGGAATATATACATTAACATTACCATACATAAGCCAATTATATAATTCAAAATTTATGAACATATTATTTACTTCTGGAGGAATTGTAACAATTTATTATGTTATAAAATCAATAATAGTATATGAAAAAAATAAAAGAAAATTCTTAAGATCAAGAGAAGATCTAATAAAAGAATCTTATGATATAGATCCAGAGCTAGATGATAATGATGAAGATGATGAAATTTAGAAAATAAGGAGTTTTTTTATGAAAAGCATGACAGGTTTTGGAAAAAGTGAGTTAGAATTTGAAGAAAGATTGTATAATATTGAAATAAAATCTGTTAATTCTAGATATTGTGATATCAATGTAAAAATACCTAGATGTTTAAGTTTTTATGAAAATGAAATAAAAAAAGCAATTGCTCTAAATGTTTCTAGAGGGAAAATTGACGTATTTGTAGATTATTCAAATTATACAAGCGAAGGAAAAAATGTTATTATAAATAAAGAACTAGCAAAAATTTATATAAAACAATTAAAAGAGCTAGCAGAAAATGAAGGAATAAATAATGATATCAACATTACAGAAATAGCTAAAATGCCAGATGTGCTACAATTAAAGTCTAATGAGCAAGAAGATGATATTTTATTAAAAGAGCTATCTCAATGTTTAAATAAAGCAATAGAAAATTTTGTCGCCATGAGAAAAATAGAAGGTGAAAAAATAAAAGAAGATTTATTAAAGAGAATAAACAATATTAATGATAAAGTACTAGAAATTTCTAGAAATACTACTGGACTTATAGAGGAATATGTAGTAAAATTGAGAGAAAGAATAAAAGAAATATTACAAACAGATATAATTGATGAAACAAGATTAGCACAAGAAACAGTAATATATGCAGATAAATCATCAATTGAAGAAGAGCTAACACGATTAAACAGCCATATAATTCAATTTAAAAACTTGCTAAACACAGAGCAAGGAGCAATTGGAAAAAAGCTAGATTTTATTATTCAAGAAATGAATAGAGAAACAAACACAATAGCTTCAAAATCTGTAAAATTAGAAATTACAAATTTAGTAATTGAAATAAAAACAGAGCTAGAAGATATAAGGGAGCAAATTCAAAATATTGAATAATTTTGAAAGGACGTGATTAATTATGCAATTAATTAATATAGGTTTTGGAAATATTGTAGCATCAACAAGAATAGTTGCAATAGTAAGTCCAGAATCAGCTCCAATCAAAAGAATTGTACAAGAAGCAAAAGAAAATAAAAACATAATAGATGCAACATCAGGAAGAAAAACAAGAGCAGTAATTATAATGGATTCAGGTCATATTATTTTATCTGCAATACAGCCAGAAACAGTAGCATCTAGATTAGATAAAGAAATAGAAGTTCAAGTTTAAATTAAATTTTTAGAAAGAAGGTAGATTATTATGATGGTAAAACCAAGTGTTGCCGAATTATTAAAAAAATCAAAAAACAGATTTGAATTAGTTATAGCTACTTCAAAAAGAGCAAGAAAGCTTGCAAGTGGAAGTGAACCACTAGTTGCAACTTTAGAAGAATCACCTGTAACAATAGCTGCAGAAGAAATTGCAGCTGGAAAGGTGGAAATATGTTAGTTGTATTATCTGGAGTTTCAGGAGCAGGAAAAGATACAATAAAAAAAGCACTAATAGCTAGAATGGATAATGTAGAATCATTACCATCATATACAGATAGATTACCTCGTGAAGGTGAAAAAAATGGAGAAGTTTATAACTTCGTTTCAAAAGAAGAATTTGAAAAAATGATTGAAAATAATGAATTTTATGAATACAATGTACATCATGAACACTATTACGGAACATCAAGAAAACTAATGAACGAAAAAATAAAAAGTGGAAAAGTAATAGTAAAAGATATAGATGTAAATGGAACAGCTAACTTAATAAAATTATTAGGAAATGACACAAGAGTTGTTACAATATTTTTAAAAGTTCCAAAAGAAGTATTAGCTAAAAGACTAGAAAAAAGAATGGGAAAACCAGATTACAAAGAAATAACGCTACGATTAAATAGATTTGATTATGAAGAATCTAAAATGGGCATGTATGATTATGTAATAAAAAATAATGATTTAGAAAAATCTATAAATGTAATAATGGAAATAATTAATTCTGAATTAAAAATAGAAAACCCAGAATTTTAAAAAATAAATAAATAATTAGGAATGTTGATGGTATTAAACCTGAAACATTCCTTTTTGTTTCCTCTTATGATAATATTTAATAAAGTGTAAAATTTTCGTATAAAATTCAACTTTTTTTTACAAGAAATCGTATAATAATCAAAGGAGGAAATAAATGAGAAATAAAGACATAGAAAATATAGTTAGAAAATATGCTAATTTAGTATATAGAGTGGCTTTTACAATCTTGAAAAATGAGTCAGATACAGAAGATATTTTTCAAGAGGTATTTATGAAAATATGTTCAAATAATATAAAATTTATGAATGAAGATCATGAAAAAGCATGGATTATAAGAGTTACAAAAAATCAATGTTTAGATTTTCTTAAAAGAAGCTCTAATAAAAATAAAAATGAGCTGGATGAAAATATTCAAGCAAAGACATCAGAAAATTTTAGCTATGTAACAGAAGAAGTTATGAAATTACCTGAAAAATATAGAGCTATAATTTATTTGTTCTATTATGAGGGGTATAAAATATCAGAAATTGCATCTATATTAGAAATTAATGAATCAACTATAAAGTCGCAACTGGTAAGGGCGCGAGATTTGTTAAAAGAAAGGTTAAAGGAGGAGTTTTAGATGAGAGATTTATATATTAAAGACATGAATCAAATTTATGCAAGTGAAGAGCTAATATCTAGAACTATCACTAACATAAAAAATTATAATAAAATAAAAAATGGAAGTAAAGCAAAAAAAATTGTAGCAGCCACAGCAGCAGCAATAACAATCTCAGTGGGGAGTGTGGGTGCCTATATATCTGTTACAGGAAATACAGAGATATTAGAAAAATTAGGAATTAATATAAGTAAAAAATATGAAGAAAATGAGCAGGTTATAACAGATGAAAATGGTGTTAAAAATCAGTTTACTACACAGGGTATACAAGCAACTTTAAAATCAGCAGCAGTTGACAGCACAAATTTAGTACTTCAAATAGATTTAAAAACAGATTTAAATTTAGATATTGATAAATTTAGTTTAAAAACTAAATTAATTGAATTATATAAACCATCACAAGGAATATATTATACAACAAAAGAGGAGTTGGGTTTTGAGGAATATGATGCTATTGGTAAAATAGAAGGTGGATATAGAATATTTAAATATTATTCAATTGAAGCTTATGAATTAGCTTTAAATACAGTTTGGGATGATATGTTTTATTCAGATGATACAATTAAATGTTCAATAGAGTATGAAGGATTTTTTGAAAATGGAAAAATAATAGATAATCAAATAAGTGAATCACCATGCAAATTTCATTTTAGTTTGAATAAACCAGAAAATTTGGAAATACATGACCTTGCAGAATACACTCAAGAGGATTTCAAGAAGATTTCTTACAATAATGTAAATATAAGTATAGGACCAGTAATTAGAAACAAATTTGCTAACGCCATTTCTTTATATATTGTGGAAGACAATATTGATATAGATTCTATAAATGATATTCAAAGAATAAATATTAGAGTAAAAGACTCATCAGGAAATGAAATAAAAATAATTTCAAAAAAAGATATTATAGGAACATCAGAATATAAAGATGGAAAATGTACATCAATTTTCATTGAAACAAATTTAGTAATTGATAATAATAGTAATGATGATTATACGTACGAAGTATATTTAGAAGATAAACCTAAAATATCTGTTGAGGAAATACAGAAACGTAACAAAGATTATATTGATTATTTTAAAACTGGAGAGTTTGCTCTTAAATCAAATGGTGTATCTATTTTAATAGATGATGAAGATATAGATAATTGTTATGTAGATGAATATGGTGTTTATATATATAAATAATTAAGTGGAGATATTATTTGGTAATTAGAAAATAAAAAAAAATAAAATTTTGTCAACTTTTGGTATATTTAAATCGTATATATAATAACACAGTAAATTTAATACTTAAATTTAAAAAAGTAGGCAAAATAATATTGATTATGAAAAAAAGTTATATTAAAATAAGAATATAACTAAAGAAAGGGGAAAAAAAATGAAAAAATCAAGTAAAATTATAATAGCATTACTTATTGTATTAATAATAGCTATATTGGGTGTAGGAGGATATTTTATTATTAAGTTAAATGGTGAGGAAAAACAAAACACCAATAAAGCAGTAGTAAATGAGGATTCAAGTAATTCGGCAAAGATAACTAACTCATCAGATTCAAACGTAAAAAATGAAACTTCAGAAAAAAAGGAAACTACAAGTACTGAAACAACACTTCTTACAACAGCAGAGCTAAAGGAAATAGAGACATTTTTGAACAAATCAGAAAATAATGGTTTTGTACTTACAGATAATTTATATTCAAAACCAAGTGAAATCAATTTAAATATGGCATTTATGACAAATTTTTGGACAGGAGAAGAAAATAAGATTACAAAGACAGAAATAAATTCATATATAGAAAAAGGTGGATCTGGTACAACAGATATGAAAAAAATAACAACTAAACAAGCAGAGCAATTTTATTTAGAAAAAACAGGAGAAAATCTAACTGATTTAAAATCTAGATTAAATTGGATTTATCTAGAAAAATACGATGCTTACTATACAGAAGCTGGCGATGCATGGAATATAGATATTAAATGTGTAGGTGGAACAAAAACTTCAGACGGAAAATATGTAATAACAATATATACAGATGGATATGATACTGTAACATTAAAAAAGAACGGAAATAACTATGTATTTATTTCACATGAAAGAGGTGCAAATATTGATAAAAATACTAATAATAGCACTACTAATAATAACAATAATAATGATGCTACTAAAACATACACACAAGAAGAGCTTGAAAAAATGGCTTTAAATTATTATGAAAAAAAGACAGGATATAGACCAGGAAATGTAGCATCCGAAGTACAATCAGATGGTAAATTACAAATACAATTATATGATAATTTAGGTGATCATAATTCTACATCAGATTGGTATACAATAGATATGAAAACTGGAAAAGGTGAAAATACTTTAGGCGAAGCAGTAGATCTTACAAGTGTGAAATAAAAATTATATACTAAAATAAAAACTCAATTTATGCATTTAAATTGAGTTTTTATTTATTAATTGTAATATCATAAATAAGTAATAAAAAAAGGTCTAATATTTCTATCAGACCAATTATTATTGATATTTAAAGTGTCAAACCAAAAATATCATTAATATTAATAAGGAATAAGGATCGTGTAACCGAATTGTATTTTGGTAAAGCAAAACGGTATAAATCATCCTTATTAAATTTTAAAATTTTGCAAGCTTTGGTATCTAAATTAATGCTTGCTGTATTAATATCAGTAAAGCACTGTTTTTCTGGTGAGTAGATGAATATCGATGTCACTGTGCCATCTCGATATATGATTTTATCCATAGGGCTACTATTAGCCTTATCAAAAACAATTACTCGCCTTAAGAGTTCGCTCTTCGACGTATCCGTTATTTGAATCCTAAAGGGTTTTCCGCTTATGTCGTAAGCAAATTCAATTTCAAACTGATTAAATTGAATTCGTTGTAATTTCCAACATATAGGGAAATCATTTAAGTTTGTTGGATTTGTAAAAAAGTCATTTAAGAAATGACCCATTTCTATCAAAGTAACTATTATTGTATTTTTACAACCAATAGATTTATAGGTCTTTTCGTGATGCGTTTCAAGAATAACTTCAAACTTGTTCATAACAATTCCTCCTCTAATTAGAAAGTAGGCTTATAGTACATACAAAATTAGTAGATATAACTACTAAAGTGAAAATATTTTATCATAATTCACATAATAAATCAAGAGCAATAGAAAAAAATATATGATTACAAATTGTAGGTTAGTCAATCATTTGTCACAAATTATTTAAAATAAATACTTTGAGCACCTATATTGCAAATAACGATTC
>CAKPKU010000061.1 GCA_934167365.1 uncultured Clostridia bacterium | reverse complement strand
GAATCGTTATTTGCAATATAGGTGCTCAAAGTATTTATTTTAAATAATTTGTGACAAATGATTGACTAACCTACATTTTTAATATACAGTACAGGAAAAAATTGTTGACATATTTATACTAAAAATATATAATTTTACTAAAAATCTAAAGAAGGAAATTTGCTTATGAAGAGAAAAAATTTGATCGTTTTTTGTGTAGTATTTCTTATAATTGGAACGTTTTTTATTATAAGATGCAATAATAAAAAGAAGTTTAACTATAATATTGAAAGAATTACAGAGCAAAATTATTATTTACTATTTGAAAATAATAAATATGGAATAATTGATAAAAGTGGAAACACAATAATTGAGCCAATATACGATATAATAGAAATACCAAATCCATCAAAAGGAGTTTTTATATGTAAAAATAATTATAATACTGAAAGTGGAGAATATAACATTCAAGTTTTTAATGAAACAGGAAATCAAATATTATACCAATATTACATAGTCGAAGCAATTAAACTAAACGAAGTTCAAGGCAATGGAAATTATGAAAAAACAGTACTAAAATATAAATCAGAAGGAAAATATGGATTAATTGATTTTAATGGTAATAAAATTACTAAACCAATATATGATTCAATAGATGGTTTTGAATGTAATGAGGGTCTGCTGTTAGTAAAAAAATCAGATAAATACGGAATTATAAATATAAATGGAGCAACTGTAATAAAAGCAAAATATGATGAAATAAAAAGTGATGGATATTGTACAAATGAGAATAAATCTGGATATATTGTTGGAAAAAGAACAGACAAAGGAATGAGATATGGATATATTGAAAATAAGACTAGAAAACAGCTTTTAAAAAACGAATATAATGAAATTTACAGAATAACAGATAAGAAAGATGATAATAACATATATCTTGTTGCTTTTAAAGATGGTAAAGCAGGTATATACAAAAATAAGAAAAATATCATACAACATAATTATGAAGATATATTATATGATTCTTCAACTGATTTGTTAACTTTACAAAGAACATCTAAACAGGGAATATCAAAATTTGATGGAACTATAATTGTACCAATAGAATATGATAACATATTTTTTGCAGGAACACTTATAAATGCGCAAAAAGATGGGAAGATTGATATTTATGATCTTGATGGAAAAAAACAAGAAAATCCAGAATATATAAGTAAACAAAGTATTGATAATAAATATGAAATAGTATCTACTTCAGATGATGAATATAAAGTAATAAACAAGCAAACAAATAAAACAATAAGTGACAATTATACATATATACAATATTTGTTTAATGATGATTTTTTAGCAATGCGTGATGGAAAATATGGAGTTATTGATTCAGAAGGAAAAGAGCGTTTGCCTTTTAAATATAATGTTATTCAATCAATTGAACAAACGAAAATGCTACAAGCAATAGATGAAAAAACAAATATAGAGCTATTAAATGATAAATTCGAGGTTATAATAAAAACATCTAAAGCAAATATATATACATATGAATCTTATCTAGAAATATATACAGATGATGGAATTATATACATAAGTAAAGATGGAGATAAAATTGAAAATTCAAAACTATTTTCAAATAATAAATTAATAACATATAAAAAGCAAAATAAATATGGTTACAAAGATCAAAGTGGAAATATAATTATAAAACCACAATATCAAATGGCAACAGAGCTAAATGAATATGGATATGCAGGAATAAAACAAAATGGTAAATGGGGAGTAATAAATAGCAATGGAGATATAATAAAAGAGCCTACATATGAATTTGATGAATCTGTAATGCCTGTATTTATTAAAGAATATTACAAGGTAGATATGGGATATGGAGAGCCATATTTTACTAAATAGTTTAGAAAGGATAATAAGATGTATAAAAAATTTGGAATTAAAGAAGAAGTTATAAATTTAGCAGAAAAGGTAACAAAAGATATAAAACCAATTTTTGAAAAAATTGATAAAGATTGTGAAAAAAATAGTTTAAAAGTTTTAAGTGCTTTTAATAAATACAATATATCAGATATGCACTTTGGAAGTACAACAGGATATGGATATGGTGATGTTGGAAGAGATACAATTGAAAAAGTTTTTGCAGAAGTTTTAGGAGCAGAAGATAGTTTAGTAAGAGGGCAATTTATATCTGGTACACATGCACTTACAGTTGCTTTATTTGCATTTTTAAGACCAAATGATATTATGCTTAGTATTTGTGGAAAACCATATGATACATTAGATGAGGTTATAGGAATAGTTGATAATAAAAGCTCTTTAAAATCTTATGGTGTTAAATATGAACAAATAGATTTAATTAATGATGATTTCGATTATCAAGCTATTATAGATAGGGTAAGTAAAAATGACATAAAATTGATAGAGCTACAACGTTCAAGAGGATATGCGACAAGAAGAAGTATTACACTTGATAAGATGGAAAAAGTAATAACAGAAATACGAAAAGTTAATAAAGATGTTATAATAATGGTTGATAATTGTTATGGCGAATTTGTAGATGATAAAGAGCCATTAGCAATTGGAGCTGATGTTATAGTTGGATCATTAATAAAAAATCTTGGAGGAGGAATTGCTCCAAATGGTGCATATATTGCAGGAAAGAAAGAGCTTGTCGAACTTGCAGCAGAGCGATTAACAGCTCCTGGTTTAGGTAAAGAAGTTGGACCATCAATGGGAATAAATAAGTATATTTTACAAGGATTATTTATGGCACCAAATGTTGTGGCAAGTAGTTTAAAAACAGCGGTTTTTGCAAGTAAAATGTTATCTGAGTTAGGATATAAACCAGTTCCAGAATTTGATGAGAAAAGATCAGATATAGTTCAAACAATAGAATTTGGAGATAAAGAAAAATTAATAAAATATTGTCAAGGAATACAAATGGGATCACCAGTAGATTCAAATTCTATTCCAGAGCCATGGGATATGCCAGGATATGTTGATCAGGTAATAATGGCAGCAGGAGCATTTACTCAAGGATCTTCAATAGAACTTTCATGTGATGCACCAATTAGACCACCATATATAGCATTTATGCAAGGTGGATTAACATATGAATATGGGAAATTAGGCGTTATGAAGGCAATTTCTCAAATAATTTAATTAAAAATGTATGCATATTTGTATGCATACATTTTAAAATTAATAGCTAAAATCAGAAGGGAATAGTAAAATGAAGGTTGTTGTAATAGGTGGAGGACCAGCAGGAATAATAGGAGCTATTTATGCCAAAAAGTCAGGGAATGATGTTATTTTAATAGAAAAGATGGAAAGTTTAGGTAAAAAGTTATTAATAACAGGAAAAGGAAGATGTAATATAACAAGTAGTTTAAACATTTCTGAATTTATTCCAAATATTCCAGGAAATGGAAGATTTTTGTATAGTGCATTTCAAAATTTTACAAATGAAGATATTATAACTTTATTAAAAAAGCATAATGTTGAAGTTAAAGAAGAGCGCGGAAATAGAATTTTTCCTACTAGTGATAAATCAAAAGATGTTTTAGATGCTTTATATTCAGAGCTAAGATTATTAGATGTAAAAGTTTATAAAAACTCAAGAGCTGATAACATAATTGTAAAAGATGGTTTTGCCATTGGAGTTGAATATATACATAATAATGAAAGATATTCTATAAAAGCAGATAAAATAATTCTAGCAACAGGAGGAAAAAGTTATCCAACAACAGGTTCAACAGGAGATGGATATATTATGGCTGAAAAATTGGGACATACTATAACTGAAATTAGACCATCACTAATACCAATTGTTGCAAATGACAATGAAAATACAGAGCATTTAAATTTAGGAAAATTTAAATCATCAAGACAATTATGTCAAAGTTTACAAGGACTTAGTTTAAGAAATGTAAAAATAAAATTTGAAGACATAGAAAAACATAAAATAATATATGATGATTTCGGAGAAATGCTTTTTACTCATTTTGGAGTATCAGGTCCTACAATACTTAGTAGCTCTGCTCATATTATTAGATATAAAAAAATATATGAATTATTAAAAAATGGAAAAATAGTATTAAAAATAGATCTAAAACCAGCATTAGATAAAGAAAAATTAGATGCTCGTATATTGAGGGATTTTGACAAAGAAAAAAATAAGTTATTTAGAAATAGTTTAGATGATTTATTACCACAAAAATTAATACAGCCAATAATTGAACTTAGTAGAATTAATCCAAATAAAAAGGTAAATGAAATTTCAAAAAAAGAGCGAAGTGTTTTGGTTGAATTATTAAAAGAGCTACCTATTACAATAAGTGGATTTAGACCAATAGAAGAAGCAATTGTAACAGCTGGAGGAATAAATATAAAAGAAATTAACCCAAAAACCATGGAATCGAAAATTATAAAAAATCTATTTTTTGCAGGTGAAATAATTGATGTAGATGCATATACAGGAGGATTCAATTTGCAAATAGCATATTCAACAGGTGCAACTGCTGGGAAAAATAGTGAATAATAGAAAGGGTAATAATTTATGGATGGTTTTAAAACTATATTGGAAAAAAATGTAACAGCAGAGCTTGTGGAAAAAAAATCTAAGTTTATAGCTAATATATTTTATGTAGAGTCTGTAAATGAAGCAGAGGAAAAAATAAAAAATGTAAAAAAACAATATTATGATGCAAAACATAATTGTTTTGCATATATAATTTCAGAAGATAATGTATTAACTAAAAGGTTTAGTGATGATGGTGAACCAAGTGGAACAGCAGGTGCACCCATGCTAGATATATTGGAAAAGCAAAAATTATATAATGTAGTAGTAATTGTAACTAGATATTTTGGTGGAATATTGTTAGGAACAGGTGGATTAGTTAGAGCATATTCAGAAACATTAAAAAGGGTAATTAAAAATGCACAAATTATTGAACAAGAAAATGGATATGAAGCAGAGGTTGAATTAGAATATTCTAATTTAGAACAATTTAAGTATTATTGTAATAAAAAGAATATAAAAATAATAAAATCTGAATATGCTAATAATGTTATTTGCAGAATAGATATAAATGATGAAGAAAAAAAGCTAATAATGAATGAATTTAACAGACAAAATACTTTGGGATTAATTAGATTCGACATAATTCGACAAAAGAACATCGCAATTTTGTCGAAACTTGTAAATTAAAGTAGCACGAAACCCTAGAAAATAGGGAGTTTTATATTGCAATCCAAAGAAAAAGAAAGTATAATTTGAATGCAAAATGAAAATTAGGAGGTTTTAGGGTGAATAAGAAGATAACAGTATTAATAGCAGATGATAATAGTGATTTTTCTGCAACTTTAGCAAATTACATAAATGCTGAAGAGGAATTAGAACTTATAGGAGTGACAAGAGATGGAGTAGAAGCATATGACGCAATAAAAAATACAGAACCAGATATTGTACTGTTAGATGTAATAATGCCAAGATTAGATGGATTAGGAGTATTAGAAAAAATCAATGAAAGTGATATAGAAAAGATGCCAATGTGTATAATGTTATCAGCAGTGGGGCAAGATAAAATAACACAAAAGGCAATTAATTTAGGAGCACAATATTATATAGTAAAACCATTTGAAATAGATTTATTAATTAAAAGAATGAAAGAATTAAAAGTATATCAACCAATTCCAATAAAAACATCTTATGTAAGTAGGGAAATTAAACCATCATATATTGAAATAGCACCAGGAGAGCAAAAAAATGAGGAAAACTTGGAAGCTCTAGTAACAAATGTAATTCATGAGATTGGAGTACCTGCACACATAAAAGGATATCAATATTTGAGAGAAGCAATTATGATGGTAGTAAATGATATTGACATAATAAATCAAATAACAAAACAATTATATCCAGATATTGCACATAAATATCATACTACCCCATCACGTGTGGAAAGAGCAATTAGACATGCAATTGAAGTTGCATGGGGAAGAGGTCAACAAGATACAGTTGAAAACATATTTGGTTATACTGTATCAGCAAGTAAAGGAAAGCCAACAAATTCTGAATTTATTGCAATGATTGCAGATAAGTTAAGATTAGAGCTAAAAACAGCGTAGTGGCGTTGTTTATTAATTTAATACATAAACGATTTATGAAGTATAATAGGTAAGTATAATAAATTATGTTATCTATTATACTTTTTTTTTGTAAATTAATAAATTATGTGGAATTTTATTTAATTTTTTTGTTATAATAATTTATGATAAATATAAATTTCCACAAAAAGTGATAATAAATCAATAAATATTAATTTAATAGATAAAATGGAAATATTTTCTTGATATTTTATGTATTGTAGTGTATTATATAATAAGTTAAAATTATGTAAAAATGTAGTCATGAAAGGGGTAAAAATGTATAAGATAATGAAAAAAATAACAATTATATTAGCAATATGTACACTACTATTTGGAAGTATAACAGCATATGCAGTTGAAAATAATACAACAGAAGAAAATACATTAAAACAAGAGAGCACAGCAACAACATTAATTGAAATAAAAGAAGAACAACTAAGCTCTTTGGAAGATTATAAAGCAAAATATGGTTCAGATACATATGGAATAGTTGCATATATTTTGCACGTAGTCCAAGTATATAGTATACCATTAGGTTTAGTTGGAATAGCTTTTTGTGCTATATATGAATATGTAATAGGTGTAAAGAGATTAGATATTAGAGATAAAGGATTTAATTCAATGATTGCATTGATAACAATAATAATTATTTGTCAAATACTTCCACTAATATTTGCAATAGTTATTAAATCAACAGACTAAAAATTAGATAAGGAGTAAAAAAATGAGAATACTGTTTGCAGTTAGTAATAATGAGAATAATAATAATGATGATATTGTTGATGTTATATTAAATGAGTATCAAAGAAAGTATAAAAAGATAATTTCATATAAAAGAGCTTTTTATTATAATGCAATATTAGATGAAATAAAAGAAACACGAAATACAGAGAATGCATATGACCTAATAGTAATTAGTGAGGATTTAGAAAAAAATGTGAGTGATAGTTATGAAACAGAGGATTTAAATTTATATAGTCATATGGATGAAATTACAGATGAAGCATATAAACCAGATGGAACAGGCATACCAATTATTTTAATTTGTGGGGATAGAAGATCAGAGCGTGATCCGATAATAAAAAAATTATTTGTATTAGGAATGTATAATATATTAGCTGGAAGAGATAGAACGATTCAAAATGTGTGTTCATTAATAGAAAATCCAAGAAATAAGAAAAATGCAAAAATAGTATATAATATTGATCCATCAATTGCTAAATATGAAAATGGTAATAACATTCAAAAGAATATAAGTAATAAAGAGCTATTAAGTATTACTAGATTTTTTGTGGTCAATAAGGACAATATTGAAAAATGTGTGAGAGGCTTTCGAAAACTTGTAAGAGAAAAAAACGAATTACAACTACAAACTATAATTAGTAATTTACCACTAGAAGTTAAATTACTTTTAGAGGAAAATTCAGAGGAGTATGTAAAAATTGTAAAAATGAGTGGAAGAGAATTTCATAAAAATGAAAAAAAGATAGCATATGAATCAAAAGATCTAACCAGTAAAAATAATTTAAATACATCAGGTGTTATAATTCCAAGTCAGGGAGCTAAAAAAGGAATATTTAGAAAGTTAACTGATAGAAAAGAAAAATAATATGATAAACGGAGGTATCACAAATGAATGTGTTATTTGCAATAAAGAATCAAGAAAATCTTATTGATACTATTGTTCATAAATATCAACAAGATACTAATAAAAGGATGAATGTGAAAATAGTAAAAAGCTTTACTGCAATTATAAGAGAATTACAAGAGAATAAAAATTATGATAGAATAATAATAAGTGAAAATATCGTAAATGATGAATCAAATATATTAAAGAAGGTTATAAGTATATCTCAAAAAGCAAAGAATACTAATGGAAATTTAATTCCAATAATCTTTATTACTTCTAGTAATAGAGATTTTAAAATATTATATGAGTCAAATGTCTTTAATGGATTATCACAAGTTGATGCAACTAAAAGAAACATATATGAATTAATAAAAAGACCTCGAAATAAGAAAGATGCATTAGAATATTATAGAAATATTGGAAATATGGAGAAAGTAAATAATAAAATGAAAAGTGAAAAGAGTGTAGAAAATAAAGTGGAAAGTAACAATAACTTAAATAAAATAATTAATTATTTAAATAGAATAGATTTACCAGATGATAGATATATTAAAAGATTTGATAAAATATATGACGAATTAGATAAAAAACAGATAGCAGTTATAATAAAATCATTAACTACAAATACTAAGAAAATATTAAGGAAGGGAAGTTCAAAATATAAGAATTTTATAGAAGTACAAAAAAAAGCTAAAATTGAAGAAAATCAAGATACTCCTAAAAGAGGAAGAGGCAGACCACGCAAAGTAAAATTAGAAGAAGAGGAAGAAATAGCACAAGAAAAAAGAGGAAGAGGACGACCACGTAAACTTGAAAAAAGTAAAAAGATAGAGATAGAGCCTAAAAATCAGACAATAAAAATTGAAAAAAATAATAAAATCGAAAAAAATGAGAAAAAAACAGATAAAAAAATCAAAGAGGAAAAACCTCAAAAGCACATTGAAAATAAAATAAAGAGCGAAAAAGTAAATAAAAACATATTAAATCATGAAGTAAATAAAGAAAATACTAAAAATATAGGTAAAATCCCAAAAAAAGTAGAAAGTATAAATAATAAAAAAGAAGTGTTAAAAAAGAACTTTGAAAATAAAAATAATTTTGATGAAGATTGGGATTTTGAAGATGAAGATTTAGATGAGAATAGTAATTTACTAAATACTACCAAAAAATCAAGTTATGAAAAGCACGAAAAAGTATCTCATAAAAAATCTGAGTTTAATGATTTTGATGAAGATGACGGTTTGGATTTTGATATAGATAGAGATCTTGAATTTGAAGACAAAGAATTAAAACAGAAAAAAGATAAAAAGAATGTAACAGAAAGTGATTATGATTTAGAAAATGAAAACGAGAAGAGTTTTGATGAAGAAAACAATGATAATTTAGATTTTGATGAAGAAAACGAAGATGAATTCGACGATATAGAGGAAGAAAATCTAGATTTAGAAGATGAGGATGAAGATCTAGATTTAGAAGAAGAGGATAAAGATTTAGATTTAGATGAAGAAGATGATGAAGATCTAGATTTAGATGAAGAAGATGATGATGAGCTAGATTTAGATGAAGAAGATGATGATGAGCTAGATTTAGATGAAGAAGA
>CAKPKU010000060.1 GCA_934167365.1 uncultured Clostridia bacterium | reverse complement strand
TGGTGCGGATGAAGGGACTTGAACCCCCACGTCGTTGACACTGGTTCCTAAGACCAGCGCGTCTGCCAGTTCCGCCACATCCGCAGTACTAAAACTTAATACATATTAGCATAATAAAATATCTTTGTCAATAGTAATTTTCGATATTTTTTTATTTTTGGGAGATAAAGAAATATCAAAAATTTATGTGGGGTTAGTAGGCAATTTGAATTAAAAATTTTTTGTAAGATTTCCTGACTTTTATAGAGGAATTTTGTAATATTTATATAAATTGATTGAATCAACCGTTAAATGTGTGAAAAAGTTGTATATATTTACATTATTTGTCTCAAAACACGAAATAATATAATTTTGTATTTTGAGACAGATAATGAGTATAGGGAAGAATCATATATTAATTATTGACGTTTTCTTGAAAAGCGTTTTAATAATCTAGAATTTCAAATATATTTATAGAATAATATGCTTTGTGTAAAAAATGTTTTATATATCAATAAAAATCTAAATTATTATAATCTTCATATACAACAATAATAGGGAGAACATTGTTTTCCCTATTATTGTATATGAATATTATAATTAATGAATTTTTAATAAATTAGATATTTTTGAAAGTGATTCAAATTCAATAAGATCGGCATTTCTATTTTTCTTTAATGCATATAAAATTTGTAATCTTTTTTGAACATCATTAAAAGAAATATGCTCTTGTTGAAGTGTTCGATTACTATTGATTGCATTTAAGGCATTAGAGTAATTATTATTAATGTCTGTACTATTATAAATTCGCTCTGGATGAGAGAATTTACATCTTCTATAAATCTTTATAAAATCTATATTATTATCATTTTCTAAAATTTGTATAGTATTTAAAAAGCCATCATCAGCTGATTTCATGAAGTCAAAGCTAGTAAATCGTGGTATGTCATTTCCTTCAGATATTTGAATTTCATATCGCTCTTCGCAACTTAAAGCGCTTTCTAAGAATGGAACAGACATAGCACATATTCCTACTTTGTACCCAGAAGGAATAGCATAATTATGAATAAAATCTAACATAATTTCTGTAGCTCTTAATGTACTAACATGAATTATATTTTTTTTCTGTGTCAAAGCATAGGTTAATAAGTTGAGCTCTAATTCATTAGCAAATTTACTTGTTTGTATAACAGCGGTTGTTGAGTGCTTTTTTAAATTTTCAAAATCTGGATGAAATTGTCTATAATTATCTGCATCAATAATACAAAATTCCTTGTTAGGATATTCACTTTTTACAGAGCTAATTAAAGAAGTTTTTCCACATCCAGGTTGACCGCCTAAAAATATAATTAAAGGTGAATTATCTGATTTTAAATTATCAATTGTTTCCATTTTTAAGGTATTTAATATTGAATCTTTTGTTTTCATATATATTCCTCCATTTTTTATAGTTTAATGCGAATCGGAATCGCAAAAGTTTTATGAAACATTGATGGCTAGATTATTATCAGTAATATTAGAAATGTAGCCATTTTTCTGTAATCGCTCAAGAGCTTTTTTACAATCTTCATTTAAATCTATCTGTTTTTGTGGAATATTAGTTTTATATCCTAAAAACAGCTCTCCTTCAGCTCCTGTTTTATAGTCTTTATATAGCAAAGGTATTATATTATCTAAATTAATTTGTGTTAAATTATTATATGATACGATAATTTTTATTAAGTTCTCCCAAGCAATATTTTTATAGTTATCTATTTTAACATTATTACCATATATAAGTAAAGAGCGAGTTGTCAAAATATTAAATAATAATCGATATTTCATTTCTTGAGAATGCATATATTCTTTGCTTTTTTCTATTGGTGTAAGTTCATATTTTCCATTGATATATGGAAAAGGTGGATTTTTTAACATTTGTTCTATTTCTGAATATGTATAAATTAATTTATTTTCATATGGAACTTCAGCATCTAATATCATATGATTTTCTAATTGAAATTGAATTGTCTTTATTTTCAAACTTTCCAAAACATCATTAGAGCAATTTTCACAAATAAAACAAATATCTAAATCGCTTGATGTTTTTCCATATGCAGAAGAGCCATATAGTAAAATAGAGGGATTATCTAAAGTTTGTAAGCTAGGCTCTATATATTGTAAAAAATCTAATGCAATTTTAGGCAGATTATTATTCATTAATTTCATCTCCTATCTTATTAATATAGTTTAACATATTTTGTATATCTGTTTTACTAATATTGTCATTTCCTGATACATATCTTAATGGAAATACAGTTTTTCCTTTTTCAATAATTCCTTTATCATCAGCAATTGGAAATTGATGTAAATAATACATTGCATCTGAATCTATTTTTGCTTTGATTTTTTTATTTATATTATTTGTTTTTTCTGTATCAATATTATTTTTATCTTTTACATACATAAACATAACAGAATTCATATCAACATCATTTAATACTACAAAATGTTTAGAATTTATTATTTCATTTTTTAAATAATTTGCCATTTCACATCTTTTTTCAATAATATCAGAAATACCTTGTTTGCCTAAATTTTGGAATACAAACCATAATTTTAAAGACATCCAAGCTTTGGCACCAATAAATGGAGTAATTTGGCCAAAAGCATAATCTTCTTGCATAATCAAATCAGATGTAGTAGTAATTAAACCGAATTTTTCTGGATTTTTTACTAAAAGTGCACTAATTGCATAAGGAACCATTAAAACTTTGTGTGGATCTGTTGATATACTATCAAATAGCTCTATTCCAGAAATTTTTGATTTCAATTTATCACTGAATCCTAAACAGAAACCGTGACAAGCATCAGCATGTAGCCAAATATTTTCATCAACACTTTTTACAACATCATGTATTTGTTTAAAATGGTCAACTGTCATGCCACGGCTATCACCTGCATAGGCAACGACACACATAACTTTTCCTTTATTTTCTTTTAGAGTTTTTTCAAGTTCATTTAAATCATATCTATAATCAATTGTAGGAACTTCAATTATATTATTACCCATTCCAAGCCACATTTGACTACTTTTAATACTATAATGAGCAATACCTTTTGGCAAAATTATTTTATAATCTTCAGGGTTTCTAACACCATTTTTCATTGTTGTCTTATCATGATTTTCGCGAGCAAGTAGCATAGCAGTAGAATTACTACCAGTACCTCCAGCTGTTATAATACCACCAACATCCCAAATATTTTTTATATCTTTTTTGTTTTGATAGCCAACTATCTCTCTTAACCAACGAATTGTTGCAATTTCCATATATGTTGCAATTGGAGCACAAAAAGTAGAATTTATAAGATTTTGTTGTAGAAAATCAGAAAGAATAGTACCAGAAAGTCCTGCAATAGAATTACCAGCATCAGGTAGACCCATAAATTTTGTAGATCCAAAATTAGAGCAATATGGAAGAATATCAGATTTAAATTTTTCAAGAACAGTTTCTAAATCACATGAAGAATATGGCATTTCAAAAAGTTTGTCTTTCATAGAATCATCAAAAATTTTCTCCCTAAAGTTTTGTTGCAATTTAAAATCGATACCCATGTCAATAACAGTATTAAAGCAATTTTTAGCATAGTCTTTACTATCTTCATTTAAAATAAACATACAAAAACACCTCCAAAAAAATTTGTAAAAATTACATATAAGGAAATTCAATAATTATTTAATTGGACATCCTATATTATATATATATTGCATAAATGCAAATAATATGTTAAAATATTTAATACATTATGGTAAATTTGACCAATTATTAAGAATAACGCTAGTGTACTAGCAGAAAGAAGAGCTGAAAATGAACAACGAAATTTATGAACTTCAGCAAAGAATTGAAAGCCTTGAAAGGTGGAAAATGGCCGCTGAAAAGTTATTACCTCAAGAGACAATTGAGGCAATAGACAATCAATCAAAAAAAGAAATGATCTATAAAGAGATACCGATTGGTGAAATTATAGATCAAATTTCAAAAGGTAAAAATAAGTTTTTCAAAAGGTACATATTAAAAAGTACTCTTTTAAAGAGAAACATTAAGACAGTAGAAGATCTTTTAGAACAAGAGGATTGGCTAAGAGATGAAAAACAAGTTTGTAAATCCTCATCTGGTGTAGGTCCATATACTTATAAGTGTTTTATAAATAAGTTATATCAACTTGATATAATAAAATTTAGGGTTGATTAAGAAAGAAGGGAAATGTCTATCTAGGCATTTCCTTTTTTGAAAAGTTCATAAGTAGACTAATCAATTTTTATATGTTATAATATTTTTACATTAAATATGGGAGGAAGAAAATTGAATATAGGTATAGATATAGATGGAGTATTATTAGATAGTGAAAAAGTTTTTAGAACAGCAGCGGAGCTGTATAATACAATAAAATTAGGAAATAGAGCAATACAATCATATGAAGAGCCAAGGTTACAAGAAAAATATAATTGGACAGAAGATGAAATAAAAGAATTTGCTGACAAGTATTTTATAGAATGTTCAAAAATATCAAATTTTATGCCATATGTTAAAGAAACTATAGATTTACTAAAAAAAGATGGTCATAAATTAATAATAATAACTGCTAGAGGAAGAGATAAAGAAGAAATGAAAAAAATAGCAGAAGAAAAATTTAAACAAGAAGGTTTAATATTTGATAAATATTATTGGGCAATGGATGAAAAGGCAGATGTATGTGTTAAAGAAAATATAGATGTAATGATAGATGACAACTATAAAAATTGTTTATCAATAGCTGAAAAAGGAATAAAAACATTGTATTTTAGAGACACAGGAATAAAAAAATTAGAAGAAAACGAATTTATAAAGGAAGTTCACAATTGGGGAGAAATTTATAAATATATAAAATTTCAAAAAAATTAGAGGTGAAATTTATGAAAGAAAAGTATTTTGAAGATTTGGGTTTGGATGATGGAATTGATATTTTAGAAAAATTTAAAATAGATATAAATGACATTTTAGAGACTAATGAAGAAAAACAAAAAGATGTGAAAGATGAGAAAAATCAAAAATAAAGAGGGGATATATATGGAAATTCCTGTACAAAAAAATAAGGAATATATTGTAGATATAATTGATAATGGATTTGAAGGAGAAGGAATTGCAAAAATAGAAAATTTTGCAATTTTTATTGATGGAGCAATAAAAGGAGAAAAGTGCAGAATTTTAATTGTAAAAATAACATCGTCACATGCATTTGGAAAATTATTGGAAGTTATTGAGCCTTCTGAATTTAGGTGCCAACCAGACTGTGATAGTTATAAAAGATGTGGGGGATGTAACTTAAGACATATAGAATATGAAGAAACACTAAATATAAAAGCACAAAAGGTCCAAAATTTAGTAAATAAGACATTATCAAATAGCATAGATGTATATAAAACATTAGGAATGGGAAATCCATATAATTATCGAAACAAAGCACAATATCCAGTTGGAATAAACAAAGATGGAGAAATAGTGATGGGAGTTTTTGCAAAAAGAACTCATGAAATAATTCCATTAAATGAATGTTATATTCAAAAGGAAATATCTTATGAAATAGCAAAATTTATAATAGATTATATGAAGGAAAACGGAATTTCTGTATATAATGAAGAAACACAAAAAGGTTTAGTTAGACATATTGTCACAAAAGTTGGAGTTCAAACAAATGAGATAATGTGTATTATAGTTATAAATGGAAAAGAAATACCAAATGAAAAGGATTTAACTGATAAAATAATACAAAATTTTCCAGAAGTGAAATCTATTGTTAAGAATATAAATACAAGAAATACAAATATAATAATGGGTGAGAAAAATGTAAATCTTTATGGAGATGGATATATAACAGATATACTAGGAGATTATACATTTAAAATATCTCCAATGTCATTTTACCAAGTAAATCCTGTGCAAGCAGAGGCTTTGTATAATATAGCAATAGAAAAGGCTAATATAACGAAAAATGATGTGGTATGCGACTTATATTGCGGAATTGGAACAATAGGAATATTTGCTTCAAAGTTTGCAAAAAAAGTATATGGAATAGAGCTTGTAAAACAGGCAATAGATGATGCAAATGCTAACGCCAATTTGAATAATATTGATAATATAGAATTTATATGTGGAGATGTTGAAGAAGCTTTTGATAGATTGATTAAAAAAGAAAAAGTAAAGCCATCAGTTGTAATAGTGGATCCACCAAGAAGAGGATTAGATTATAATACAATTGAGAATATAATGCAATTGAATGTTGAAAGAGTTATATATATAAGTTGCAATCCTGCAACAATGGTGAGAGATTTACATCTTATGGAAGAAAAATATGAAGTAAAAGAAATACAGCCAGTAGATATGTTTCCTTTTTCATCGCATGTGGAATGTTGCTCGGTGCTATCACTCAAAAATTAGATATAATAGTTGAATTTAGTACATTTGAGGATTTTTTAGTTTTAAGATAAAGAACAAAAATAAGATTAAACGAGTGGAAAATAATAAAATTAGAGTAACGATAGAAGTTGATATGGTGCGCGAAATAGTTAAATTTTATAAAATGTTTAGAGATAAAACTGAAATTGGAAGTGTTTGGAAAAGCACTTTCTTTTTTTGGGATTTGATGATAATATATGTGTAAAATAAACTTATGGAGGAATAATGATAACTGGAATCTTAAAAGATGAAAATGTAAACAATGAAAAAAAGCAAGTTAATGAAATTATTAATGATGCTTTTTGGTTAGGTTTTATTCTCGAATTAAAAAGAAAAGTTAGTAATACTGCAAAAAAAGAAGTCTTATCTTCATTCCTTATATTTTTTTCATCAATATTTACATGTGAGACATTGAAAGCAAACTATGGAGGACTTAGTGGAAAAAGAAATGTCACAGTGACACAAATAAATAATTATAGAATGAATAACTTAAAATATGTACATAGTATGGAATCCAAAGATACTAAAAAAATTATAGCAGAAATGGGAGTGAATTTTGAAAACTATGTTTTTGATTTGAATTTGTTTGTAAATAACAATGATTTAATAGATACAAATTTTAGAAATTGGAATTCAGATAAAGAAGAAGATTTTGAGTTATTAGATGGAATAGTAGCTACACCATTTAGATGGATTGAAATACTTTTACCAGGTTTATTTGAAGAAACAGAGAAAATTTTAGTAGACTTAATTAATAAATATTTAAATAATATAGATGAATTCAAACTTGAAAAAAAGCCATATGCTAGTAGTAAGTTATTTAGTAGTGCTAATATAAATAATAATGAAAAAATATATATACTCCAAAGATATGGGATTGTAAAAAATATTATACTTTTAGATAAATTAATCGAAGAAAATATAGTATTTAATATAGGAGATATGGAGATAAACTCAAATCATTTTTTTATAAAAATGAAAGCTATTATTATAGTGCTATTTTGGAATGATAATAAAAAACATTTATCGATTTTAGATAAGATATTTGAATTAAATAATATTGAAATTGATGAAAAATTTTATTATATAAATAGAAAAATAAGGAACAATATACATTATAATTGGATAGCTAATATTAAAGAAGAAGAGTATCAATTTGTTTCAAATTATCAAGATATATATTTAAAAAATGTTATTAAAGTTTTTGATGAATACATTAATATAAAATTTGATGATATATATGAGAGAGATTATAAGTTGGCAAAGTTGATATATAAATTGAGAGGAAAAGAGTGAATATAAGAGATACAATATCGTTTTAATATGAAAAAGAGGATAAATTTTATGGAAGATAACCAAATAACAATACAACCAGAAGAATCATATAAAATAATTAGAAATAGTGTACTAACAGTACAATCCAAAAGTATATGCAGTAGTAAACTCAGCAATGGCACAAGCATATTGGAAAATGGGAAGTTAGAACATTAGTGAAAAATGAAAGAGCTCAAAAATTTTGGAGAAACACTATAAAAAATTTTACAAATAATAATTTTGAGGAAAAATATATTAGAAATAATTCAAGATTAGCATTTTACTTTGAAAGTTAGATTTATAGCACGGAAATTTAATAAATCCGTGCTATAAATTTTATAAAATGGAAAAAAATACAAGAGATACTTGCCGTTTTCATTCGTAAATGATACAATATTTACGAATGAAAACGGCAAAGGAGAAATAGTGATGGATGATATACAAAAGGTAGAAAAATTATTAAAAAAGAATAATGGAGTAATTGAAACATATCAAGTAGAACAATTAGGAATTAACAATAAGGTTTTAACTCGAATGATAGAGAGAGGATTAATTGAAAGAGTAGCAAGAGGAACATATATAGGTGCAGATACATTTGAAGATGAATACTTTATTACTCAAGCAATTTGTAAAAAAGGAATATTCTCTCATGAAACAGCTTTGTACTTTCATGATTTATGCGATAGAACACCTATAAGATATCAATTAACAATACCAAGTTACTATAATACAAAATTGTTAAAAAATAAAGATTATCAATTTTTCTATTTAAAAGAAGAATTATATGAAATAGGAATTGTAGAAATAAAAACACCTTATGGAAACAAAATCAAAGTATACGATTTAGAAAGAACAATTTGTGATATTATTAGAAACAAGAAAAAAATAGAAATTGCATTATTTACAGATGCAATGAAAAGATATGCAGAAAGAAAAGATAAAAACACCATTAGATTACACAAATATGCAAAACTGTTTAATATTGAAGATGAAATAAGAAAATATTTGGAGGTGTTACTATGATAGTTAAAAATAGAGCACAATTAAAAGCGTGGATAAAAAATATGTCTACTAAAGTTGATGTAAATGAAAATATTATTTTACAAAACTATATGCTAGAAAGACTATTAGAAAGAATTTCAGTATCAGATTATAAATATAAATTTGTATTAAAAGGTGGTATGTTAATAACCGCTATAGTTGGAATAGATATGAGAAATACGCTAGATATGGATGCAACAATAAAAGGTTTTGATTTAGAAAAGGATAACTTAAAAGATATATTAAATGAAATATTCAATATAGATTTAGATGATGGAGTAACTTTTGAATTTACAAATATAAAAGAAATAAGACAAGAAGATGAATATGGAGGATATAGAGTTTCATTGAATGCCAAATTTGACAAATTAGTTGTACCAATGAAATTAGATATAACAACAGAGGATGTAATTGTACCTAAAGAAGTAAATTATAAATTTGGTTTGATGTTTGAAGATCGTTCAATAGAAATACTTGCATATAATATGGAAACAGTTATAGCAGATAAATTTGAAACAATTATATCGAGAAATGTTGATACAACAAGAGCAAGGGACTTTTATGATATCTATAT
>CAKPKU010000059.1 GCA_934167365.1 uncultured Clostridia bacterium | reverse complement strand
TGCAGAAAGTGCATCATATACAGTAAAAGCAACAAGTGATTTAAATGGAAAATATTTTTACTGTGTAGTAAAAAATGGTATATGCACAACAACAACAAATGCAGCAAAACTAACAGTAAAAATAGATACAGAGGGACCAACTATAACAAAAGCAGTATTGTCAAATAATAATTGGACAAAAAGCAATAAAACCATAACAGTAACAGCAACAGATAATCAAACAGGTGTTAAAGGATATGGAATAAGTAATAGTAAAAGCAAAGCACCAGAAACATGGAGTGAAAGTAATATTATAGAGGTAACTCAAAATGGAACATATTATGTATGGGCTAAAGATGGAAAAGGAAATACAAGTTGTTTTGGTACAGCAATACAAAGTAAGATAGACAAAAACAAACCTAAAATAGGTCAAATAACAGTAAGTAATTATGTAATAACAGTAAGTGGAATAACTGACAGTGAAAGTGGTATTGCAAAAATAAGTATTAGTAGTACAAGTGGAAAATATGATTGGAAAAGCAATACAAATAATACATATACAACAGGTAAGTTAACACCAGGAACATATTACATAGCAGTAATGGATAATGCAGGAAATATAGTAGAGCAAATTAAGGTAGTAAATAAAGAAAATATATTAGTAAAAAATATAAAATTATTACAGAAAGACCTAACATTAAATAATGCTGTTAAATCAACAAAATTAATAGCAACAATAGAGCCAGAAGATGCAACTGAAAAAGGTTTAAAATGGAAAAGTAGTAATGAAAAAGTAGCAAAAGTAGATCAAAATGGAGTAGTAACAGCAGTAGCAAATGGAACAGCTCAAATAACAGTAGAAGCAACAGATGGAAGTGGAGTAAGTACAACAATAACATGTAAAGTAATAGAGCATACAAACCCAACAGGTATAGAAATACAAGGAAAAAATAGAGTAAGAAAAGATGAAAAATATACATATACAGTAAAATATACACCAGAAGATGCAAATATAAATAAAGATGTAAAATGGACAGTAAATGATGAAGAAATAGCAACAATAAATAGTGAGACAGGAGAGGTAGAAGGCAAAAAGGCTGGTAAAGTAACAATAACAGCAAGTTTAAAGAAAATAGAAAATGTAGTAACAACAAAGGAAATAGAAGTTTATTACGAAAATCCAACAACGGCAGAGCCAAGTGCAACAGTAACAACAAATAGTATAGAAGTAGAAAATAGACAAACTAATGAATATGCAGAAATAGTAAAAGTTGAATATGGAATAAGTGAAAATGGAAAGGATTGGAGATGGCAAGAGAGTAATAAATTTGAAGGATTAACTGAAGATAAAGAATATAAAATAAAAACAAGAGCAACAGATGAAAATGGTGCAACATCAGAATCAGAAATTTTAGAAGTGAAGACTAATAAGTTAGAATTAGGTAAATTATTATTAAAGAAGAATGGTTCAGATGGGTATGAAGAAGGAACATGGACAAATAGTAATATAAGCTACGAGTTAGTAGATGAAAAGAATCTAACAACTGTAAAGATATTAAATGAAAATAATGAAGTAGTAGATATAGAAAACAATGAAATAAAGGATAGTGGAGTATATACAATATTAGTAGAAATAACAGATGGAACAAATAAGAAATCAAAGGAATATAAAGTAAAAATAGATAAAGGAACAGCAGAGCTAATAATAAATAAAGATAGTGAAGAAGAAGTAGAGCTTGTAAAATTGAAAGTAAAATTAGAAGGTTCAATTTCAGGAATAAAATCATTAAAGATAAATGGAGTAAATATTGAATATAATAATGAAGAAATAATATATGAAGTTACAGAAAATGGAACATACAAATTTGAAGTAGAAGATAATGCAGGAAATATAATAGAAAGAAGTATAGAAGTATCAAATATTAAAAAGAAGGATACAGAAGTACCAAAAGATGATGATAACAAAACTGATACGAAACCAAGCGATAATGTAGGAAGTAAAGATAATCAATCAGGGTTAGAGCAAACAGAAGATAAAGATACATCTGATAGAATATTACCACAAACTGGTGAAAAAATTATTATATGTATTGCAATTTCAATAGGAATTATAGTATATGCTATAAGAACATATATAAAAATTAAAAGAATATATTAAAATTCGTGTGGAAAAGGGGACGGTTCTCTTTTCCACACTTGTGGAATTTGGGACACATTTTTAGGTAATAAAGTCTTTACCTGAAAATGAATATGTCCCTTTTTCCATAAATGTGGAAAAGAGAACCGTCCCCTTTTCCTATTTTCCTATAGATTCTCAATCTCTTCTTGAGAAAGTCCAGTAAGTTTGGATATTTCCTGAATATCCATGCCATTTTCCTTTAAAGCTTTAGCTACTTCTTTGACTCCATCAGCCTTACCATCAGCAAATCCACTAGCTCTACCATCAGCAAAACCAGCAGCTTTTCCTTTAGCAATTCCGTATTGCCTCACCAAGGGCCTGACCTTCTTTCTTGCCACGCAAGTATCCATATCTTTCAATAGAATTTTGATCTAAAATATACTTCTCTCTTAAATCAGCCAAATAACGTTCATGCTCATCTTTACTTAGCTCTTCTAATTTCTCCTTAGCCTTTTGAATAGCTTTTTTAGTTTCTTTAATAGCATCATCATCAGAATCATGTATAGAAAAAACATCATCATCTAATTCCTTGTTTGAATTATCAATATTTTCCAAATTATTGTTATCATCAGCCATAATTCTCACCTCAAAATTTTTAATAAAATTCACCCAAAGATCTAAATTTAAAGACTTATGCATATGTAAATATTTAGAAAATTTAGGTAATTCGATTGTATAAATTTCAAGAACATCTGTCAATATAACTGAGAGGTATTCCTCTTCACGCAAGTTCCACTTTGTAGCATACTTTTTAATATTTTGCAAAGTATCAAGTTCAAAATCAGCAATTAAAATAGCAATAGTTTTATTTAGGGTTTCGTAAGTTTGACCAGATTTAATTTGATTTGAAAACATCTTACTCCAATAAAACACAATACGTTTTTCAATATCACACTGCTTAACAACCTGCATTTCAATATCACATTGAACACGATTATTAATAACAGCTTTAATATCAAGAATACCAACCTTATCATCAAGTAGCTCTTTTTCAGTAATAGTATTATTATTTAGCGAAATATCAGTTTTAAGAATATCTCGTAAAAAAATTTTGGTAACATCTTCATCACCAGAATAGCCGAAAGTTCTTTTAAAAATGTAATCATTTTTTAGATTAAATAAATTTTTAGACATAAAAATCACTCCTTAAAATATGGCAGAAATGCCAAAGAATAAAAAAATAGGAACAATTATAAAAATAATTGCCCCCAAAACTTAATTCATTATAAATTGCAAAATAAAAAAATGCAAGTAGATTCATATACAAAAATTCAACAAAAAAGGGGAAAAAGAGGAAAAGGGGACGGTTCTAAATTCCACACTTGTGGAATTTGGGACACATTTTTAGACAGTAAAGTTTTTATCTGAAAATAAATATGTCCCTTTTTCCATAAATGTGGAAAAGAGAACCGTCCCCTTTTCCTCTGTCTCCTTTTTCCATTTTTACAACTCAATTTTCTTTTTAAAATCAAAATTTTTATTTGCCATATATCTTGATATATTTTTTTCAGATATTCCAGTAACAAATGACAATTCGTTTAGGGAAATTTTATTCTCATTTTCCAAAAAGTAATTATTCAATTTTGAAATATCATTAGTATCCTTAGGGGTGCATGAAGGACAAGTATTTCCGTCTGTAACAAAAAAGCATCCACATCTTTCGCATTTATTAAAATTCATAAGTACCTCCTCATATAAATAATTTAACTGTAAGTATTATACGCGTAATATTTGATTAATATTTTATCATAATGGAAAATAAAATCAATATCATAATAAATTTTTTGTAATAAGTTTGTTATGCAAATTTAAACAAAATGTAATAAAAAGGCAGAAATTGAAATATCTTGAAAATCCGTAAGAAAAGTAAACAAAATCCATCCCAATAAGTTTTTTGAATTAATATTAAAGCAATTATATATATATATTAATTTATTAATTAAGAAGGGAAGGAAAAATCGTGAAAATAAGTAATAAGCTAAAACATAAGATTAAGACAAGATTGTTAATATGCTTAACTACAATTGCAGTTATACTAGTAAGTTATACTGCAATTACTTATACTGCAAAAAATAAAACAGTAAGCACAATAAAAACAAGTAATATTGAAAACGTAGATAAAAAAAATACAGCAAATAACATAATCTTGGCAGATATAGTAGTATCAGAAAATGGAGATGATTCAACAGGAAATGGATCAAAATTAAAACCATATGCAAGTATAGAAAAGGCAATTGATATGGCAGAAAGTGGGGATACTATTTACATAGCTCCAGGAACATATGAATTAAACGGAATGTATATGGATGGATATGCAACAGTAGGTATATGGGATAAAAATAAAGCTTTAACTATTGTTGGAGCAAATGAACAAACAATATTAGTTTGGGATGGAGAAAAAGCAGTTTTATCAAGAGATGCACCAGCATTTACCTTATTAAACCAAGATACAGTTGTTAGAAATTTAACATATGTATTTAAACCACATTCAGGTTCAAATTACCAAAAAGCTATATTTAGATGGTGTTATGGTACAGTTTCAAATGTATTTATGAGAATATCAGGAACAAATAGTGCATCATATATTTACAACAATGATGGCGGAACTCTAAAAGTAAACAACACTACATTTTTTCATGATTTAGGTGGTGTTGAAGGAAATTATTCAGGATATGGAGCATTTAATAATATAGCTACAAATGTTATTACAAATGGAACTAACACAAATGTTGTGGTAGAAAATTTCGGAAGTTCAGAGGATTCAATCTCTGATTTAATTAATAAAAATAAAGTTAATACAACATTTAATTCATCAAATGTAGGTGTGTTTAGTGGTGATCATTCATGGGGAGAAAACCAAGAAACAGTAAAATTTAAACGAATTTATGGATTAAATTATTCAAATGAATATATAAAAGTTGGAGAGCATTTAAATGCACAAATAACAGATTTAAGTGGAGAGCTTACAAGTGTATCAGGAAGTAATTGGTCATGGAGCTCTTCAAACACAGATGTAGCACTTGTAGACAATAGTGGAAATATAACTGGTGTATCACCAGGATATACAACAATTACAGGATATAATCAAAATGAGGGCTCTAAATTCAGAGCAATAATACACGTATACAGAAATAATGCAAAAGCAATAACAACACCTGATGTACAAATAGGAGATGGATTTACAGTTACATTAAAAGAAGATGGAACAGTATGGGCATCAGGTTTAAACAACTGTGGTCAATTAGGACAAGGAAATAATGTAGACAGCAAGGTTCCTGTTCAAGTAAAAATAGATGAAAATACATATTTAACAAATGTTAAATCAATAGCTGTTGGAAAATATAGATATGCACTAGCAGTAACATTTGATGGTAAAGTATATGGCTGGGGAGAAAACAGTACATATAGTACATATGGAGTTCCAGCAGGTACAAATTATAATTATGCAACAGAAATGAAATTAAAAGATGGAACAAACTTAACAAATGCAATTGAAGTATCTGGCGGAGATGCACATAGTATGGTTTTAACAGATACAGGAGAAGTATATGTTACAGGACATAACTATTGGTATCAAAATTTAACCACAGGAAGAGAAAGTAATGTACCATATTTAGTAAATACAGGAATAACCAGAGCAATTAAAGTTTCAGCAGGGTATTCAGATTGTGCTGTAATGCTTAATAATGGAGATACATTAGTATGGGGAAATAATAGCTATGGACAGCTAGAGCAAAGAGGAAATCCATCATTAAAATCAGTTTTAGGAAATGATATTGTTGATATAACAATGGATGGATATAAAACTTTAGTAATAAAAGAAGATGGAAATTTATATGGAACAGGTTTAAATACATCAGGACAATTAGGATTAGGAGATGCAACAAATAGAAATCAACTAACAAAAATTAATGTTCCAACTTCCTCAAAAATAAAATATATTACAGGATCAGCCATCACCTCTGTTATATCAACAGCAGATGGAAGAATTTATGCAGCAGGATATAACGGATATGGTCAATCATCAGATGGAACAAAAAATGCAAGTAATACATTTACAGTAATGAAAGGTCAAGATGGCGAAGATATTACAAATTGTTTAATTCTTGCAAAAGGTGGTTATACAAGAGCAGACTCAGGTTGGGTATCAAAAAATAATGGGTATATTGAAAAAAATGGAGCAGTATATATATCTGGAGACAACACATATGGTCAAATAGGAAATGGTAGTGGATCTTCAGCACTATATATGACTGAATCTGGTGTATCAGGTGCAACTATAAATAAACATAACAGTAATATAGAAATAAATGGAACAGTAGATTTAGACATTGAAAAATTTGACAAATTTAATGTATACAATAGTGGAACAAATACTCAAAGTGATTGGACATGGAAATCATTAGATGAAACTGTTGCAACAGTTAATTCAAATGGTGTAGTAACTGGTAAGTCATATGGTACAGCATATATAAAAGCATATAATACAAAAGAAAATGTGTATGCATCAACAAGAGTTTTTGTAACACCGACAGCCAAAATATGTAATCCAAAAATTGTTGGAGGAACGAATTATTTTGTAGCTTTAAAATCTGATGGAAGTGTATATTCATGGGGATATAATGAAAATGGTGAATTAGGATTAGGAGATAATGCTACAAAAACAGAGCCAACAAAAACAAATTTGGAAAATGTTATAGATATTTCAGCTGGTGGAAACTTTACAATGGTATTGAAAAAAGATGGAACAGTATGGACATCAGGATTAAATAACTATGGACAATTAGGAACAGGAGATACAACAAGTAAAACAAACTTTATAAAAGTCGAAGGCTTGCCAAAAATTAGAGAAATTGTAGCATCAAATTATACATCATATGCTTTAACAGAAGAAGGCGAAGTATATGCATGGGGATTTAATGATTACGGACAATTAGGAAATGGAACTACATCGGTTAGATATACACCAGAAAAAATACCAAATATTAAAAACATAATGCAAATTTCAGCAGGCGAAAACAATATTATTATGTTAGATAGTAATGGTCAAGTTTGGGGAGTAGGTAGAAATACTGAATATCAACTTGGAATAAATAATACAGCAAATCAATATTATCCAGTAAAAATGTTAGATACAAATGGAACAAGCTTTGTTTCAAATGTAAAAAAGATAACTTCAGGGGCATATCATACAGTAATAATAAAAGAAGATGGAAAAGCATATGCAGTTGGATACAATAATAAAGGACAATTAGCTGACAACACAGTTACTGTAAAAGGAGTTTTAGTTCCAATGATAAATGCAGAAACTAATACACAAATAACCGATGTTAAAGATATAGTAGCAAATGCATATGTAACAATGCTAACAAATACATCAAATCAATTATATGTATCTGGATATAGTAATTGTGCACAAAACTTCACACAAAAATATGAAAATTGTTTAATGTTAACAAAAATAGATGGATATAATAATGTTTTAGGAATGGCATTAACAAAAAGCTATGAAGGCCAGACAGGTGCAGTAGTAGACAGACAAGGTATGATTTACACTGTTGGTTATAATGCAAATTATGAATTAGGTTATGGAACAAAAGAAACAAGTTATAACAAACCTTATAGAATAAGCAATCCAAAAATTGATGTAAGTGAAAATAATATTATTAATTTAGAAGTAGAAGGAGACTCTAAAAAAATAGAATACTCTGAAAAAATGGATTTAAATTTACTAACAGACGAATTAACAGCAGGTAATATATTATTTAAATCATTAGATGAAAATGTTGCAACAGTAGATTCACTAGGAAATATAACAGCAAAAGGAATAGGAACAACATATGTTAGATTAACAGATAACCAAAATAATATATATATGGCAGTAAAAGTAAATGTAAATGGCAGAGGTAATATAGTACAACCAAAGATTGTAGCTGGTAAGTTACACTTTGTAGCATTAAAAGGAAATGGACAAGCATATGCATGGGGATATAATGAATATGGTCAATTAGGAACAGGAGATAATGTAAATAAAACAGAGCCAACTAAAATACAAGAAATTGTTACAAATGATGATGGAACAACTACATACAATGATATTACTGATATAGTAGATATAGCAGCAGGATATAATTATACAATGTTATTAAAAAAGGATGGAACTGTATTAACATCAGGTCAAAATAATTATGGTCAATTAGGAGATGGAACAAATAAAAATTCAAATGTATTCCATAAAGTAAAATTAAATGATGGAACAGATTTAACAAATATAATACAAATATCAGCTGAACAATATACATCACATGCTATATCATCAGATGGAACAGTATATTCATGGGGATATAATGGACATGGACAATATGGAGTTAATAATACAGATACAGTATACTATCCTGTAAAAATGCAAAAAGTTCAAAACATAATTCAAATATCATCAGGAGCAAATAATGCAATTATGCTAGATGCTGATGGATCAGTATGGTCAGTTGGTTATAACTCAGATGGTCAATTAGGTTTAGGAAATAATACAAGTAAAGCTTTACCACAAAAAATGTTAAGTGAAGATGGAGTAAATGATTTAACAGGAGTAAGAGAAGTATCAGCAGGAGAGTATCATACAGCAGTAATAAAAGAAGATGAAACAGCATGGATAACAGGATATAATGGATATGGTCAATTAGGTTTAGGTGATACCAAAGCAAGATTACTAATAACACAAATGAATGATTCAGAAAACACACCAATTACAAATGTAAAACATGTTGTAGCAGCAGCTGGAATAACATATGTTTCAACAAATAAAGATAGTAGTGGAAATACAACAGGAATGTATGTAATGGGACAAAATGGATATGGTGCATTATTTACTGAAACAACATCAAATGTAGCTACTGCAACAAGAGTTCAAGAAGACAAAGATATTTTAACAATGGCTGTAACAAGATATCAAGACAATTGGTATGGTTATAATTCAGGAGCAATTGTAGATGAATTTGGTAAGGTATATACAGTTGGTTATAATGGCAACGGTCAAATGGGAAATGGAACAGTTGAAACTAACAAAGTTCCTTGGTGTATTAGCAATATAAAATTAAATCTAGATAAAAGTATAATAAATTTACAAAAAGCAGGAGATAGATCAAGTGTATCTGTAAATGCTACTATGGGATTTAATTTACTAAAAGATAATTTGGAGATAAATGATTGTTCATATACAAGTTTAGATAACAGTGTTGCAATTGTTGACAATCATGGAAATATAACAGC
>CAKPKU010000058.1 GCA_934167365.1 uncultured Clostridia bacterium | reverse complement strand
CTTAATAATGCCTTGTCTAAAACATCTGGTCTATTAGTTGCTGCTAATACAATAACACCTTCATTTTCTGAGAAGCCATCCATTTCAACTAATAATTGATTTAATGTTTGCTCTCTTTCATCATGTCCTCCACCAAGACCTGCACCTCTTTGTCTTCCAACTGCATCAATTTCATCAATAAATATTATACATGGTGCATTTTTCTTTGCTTGCTCGAATAAGTCTCTAACTCTTGATGCACCAACACCAACGAACATTTCAACGAAATCAGATCCACTTATAATAAAAAATGGAACTCCTGCTTCTCCAGCAACTGCTTTTGCAAGCAATGTTTTACCTGTTCCTGGATGACCTACAAGTAGTACTCCTTTTGGAATTCTTGCTCCCATGTCAGTGAACTTTTTAGGATTTTTTAAAAATTCCACAATTTCTTGAAGCTCTTGCTTTTCTTCATCTACACCAGCAACATCATTAAATGTTACTTTGTTTTTATCATTTTGTCCTACAACTCTTGCTTTGCTTTTCCCGAATGACATTGTTTTATTTCCTGATTGTCTTCCTGTCATTGAGAAAAACCAGAATAACATAAATATTATTAATAACCCGAATGGTGCGATTAACCCTATTATAGTAACCCATATTGATTGAGATTCTTGTTGTACTTTTACTGAATTATCTTTCATATGAGATTCCAAATTTTCCATTAAATTTTCCATATTTGGAATATTAACTTCCTTTTCTTCTGTTCCATCATTGAAATTAACTACCGCAGAAACTCCATCTGAATCTATGTCTACAGATGTAACTTGACCAGCTTCAATTTTTGTAACTAAATCTGTATACGTGAAATTCCTTCTATCAGAATTATCATATATTGCAGTTACTGCAACTACCATAATTACACCTATTATCAGCCATATAGCTAAAGTTTTTATGCCATTTTTCAATGTACTTCCTCCTTTATAATATCATTTTGATATTCAAAATTATCTTATTGTATCATATACTATTATATAACATAGTTTGATTTACAATTCAAGCATTTACACAAAAGTTTCACAAATGAAATTTTTACTATAAAATGCTTATTATAAAAGATAAGATTGTTCATACACTCAAATTACGCAATGATTTTGTGTTTGAACAATCTTAAATTAACAGCATATCATATTTTCTATATTCTTGATATGCTAATTACACCTTTTTTTACGAAAACTTTCATATTTTTATTTGGAGTTAAAAATTTATTTCCGATATTTTTTTCACACATTTTAATAATATCTTGTATATGTATTTTTTCAATACCTTTTGTCGTTCCGAAAAGTTCCCTTACATATTCTAGAATTGTTTTAGATTTAATAAAATCATCTAATGCATTAAATTTTTTTAAATCTAGTTTAACTTCTTGTTTTGTTTTAGATATTATAATATTTGCACATTCTTTTTTTACAATTCTATCAATATATTCATTTTCTTGTGTTGCTAAATTTGATAATCTGTTTATTGATTCTATTATATTAGGATTGAATTCTTTTTCAATGTATGGAATTAATAAATTTCTTACCTTGTTTCTTGTATAAATGTTTTCTTTATTAGACTCATCAAATTTTGGATTTAAATTTTGATTGATACAATATTGCTCAATACTTTTTCTATCACATTCTATTAATGGTCTTATAAATTTATTTGCTCTAACAGGCTCTATTCCTTTTAATCCTGTAACTCCAGAGCCTCTCATTATATTCATAAGTACAGTTTCTGCATTATCATTTTTATTATGTGCAATTGCAATTTTATTAGCATTAATTTTTTCAAAAACTTCTTCAAAAAAATCATATCTAATATTTCTTCCTGCTTCTTCTGTACTGATTTTTTGTTGTTCTGCAAGCTTTACTACATCAACTTTTTTAACAAAACAATCAATGCCATTATCGTGGCAGAATTTTTTTACATATTCAGTTTCTGAATCTGCAACTGCTCTAATCATATGATTAACATGTGCTACTACCAAAGTAATATTCATTTTTTGTTTTAATTTTATAAGCACACTTAAAAGACTCATAGAATCAGGACCACCTGAAACTGCTACAACAATAGAATCATTTTCTTCAATCATATTATATTTTTTTATAGTTTCAAAAACCTTTTCCTCAAACATAAAAAATTCACTTCTTTCTTGTTTTGTTATCTAGTATAATTAATAATCTTTAGCAAGATTTGCAAATTTTGTGTAACTTCCAAGCCAAGCAAGCTCAACTGTTCCTGTTGATCCAGCTCTGTGTTTTGCAATAATTACTTCAGCTATATTCTTTTTTTCGCTATCTTGATTATAATAATCATCTCTGTATAAAAACATAACAATATCAGCATCCTGCTCTATGGCTCCAGATTCACGAAGATCGGAAAGCATAGGTCTATGATCTGGACGTTGTTCAGGTGCACGGGATAACTGTGATAGTGCTATTACTGGCACATTTATTTCTTTTGCTAGTATTTTCAAAGATCTACTTATTTCAGAAATCTCCTGCTCACGGCTTCCTGCTTTTTTACTTCCTTGAACTAACTGCAAGTAATCTATTACAACTAGTCCTATATTTTTTTCCATTTTTAATTTTCTACATTTTGCACGTATTTCCATAACAGATATACCAGGTGTGTCATCAATATATATTCCAGTTTGTGAAAGCTCTCCTGATGCAGTTGCAAGTTTTATCCAATCATCATCAGCGATTCTACCTGTTCGTATGCTATTTCCATCAACCATTGCTACACTGCCTAGAATTCTGTTTGCCATTTGCTCTTTTGACATCTCGAGACTAAATATAACAGATGGAACATTTCCCTGTATTGCAGCATTTGTAGCAATATTTAAAGCAAATGCTGATTTTCCCATTGCGGGTCTTGCAGCAACTAATATTAAATCAGAATTATGAAGACCTGCTGTTCTATTGTCTAAATCTATAAATCCTGTTGTAACACCTGTTACATGTTGTTTTCTATTATATAGATTTTCTAGCTCTGTAAATGAATCTACTAATATATCTTTTATTGATGCATAACCATTTTGATTTTTCTTTTGGGTAATATTAAATATCTTTTTTTCGGCCATATCCATTATGTCTTCTACTTCTTGTGTAGGGTCATATCCTAGTGTTATTAGGTCATTTGCTGTTTTTATTAAACCTCTTAAAACTGATTTTTCCTCAACGATTTTTATATATCTTTCTACATTTGAAGTTGTTGGAACCTTATCTGGCAATTCAGCTAAATATTCTAAACCACCTACTGCATCAAATTTGCCAAGAGCACTTAATTCAGATTTTAGTGTAATAATATCTATTGGCTCTGCTCTATTGTATAAATTCAATATGGCTCTGTATATTATTTTATTATCTTCTCTATAAAAATCTTCTTCTGATAGTACTTCAATTGCGGATATAACTGATTCTTTATCAGTTAACATACAACCTAAAACAGCCTGCTCTGCTTCAATATCATGTGGTGGTACTTTATTAAATTCCATTTTTTACTATTCCTCCTAGACAGATTCTGATAAAAAAAATATTGCCCATACGTACTTTAGAATTCCATATAGCAATATTTTTTCTCATGTATTTTGGTTTATTCTGAAATAACTTTTACTTTTAATTTTCCAGTGACACCATCAAATAATTTCATACTTATATCAAAACTACCTAAATTTTTTATGTTTTCATTAAGTATAATTTTCTTTTTATCAATATCTATTTTGTATTGTTTTTTAAGCTCTTCTGATATTTCTTTTGATGTTACTCCACCAAATATTTTTCCGTTTTCTCCTGCTTTTACTTTAATTGTTAATGTTATCTCATCTAATTTTTTAGCTATTTTTTCAGCATTTTCTTTATTAACATCTTTTTTATATTGTTCAGACTGTTTTTTAGCCTTTAATTTGCTCATATTTTCGTTATTAGCTTCTACAGCTAATTTTTTTGGAAATAAAAAATTACGTGCATAACCATCACTTGCATTTATTATTTCATCTTTTTTTCCAACGCCATTTATATTATCTAATAAAATTACCTTCATAATTAACACCTCTACTTTTGAATTGGATTATATCATTTATGTGTATGATTTTCAATAGCATCCTACCAAATATTAACTTTGATTTTTTTCACTGTTTATGTTAATCTTTTATTAGTAAGATTACATTTATGGAGGATTATTATGAAATTAATTACTGAATTAATAAAAATAGAGCCTAAAATAAAAAAAATAACAAAATTTATGCTTATTGTTTGTTTACTTCTAGCATTGCTTTCAGCTTTTATTTTATCAATGTATCATTTTACATATATTATTTTTCAATATAATTTAGGAATAACTTTATTACGTATAAGTATATTTTGGGCTGTTTCGGCAGCTGTTTGTGCACTTGCATTTAGTCGTATAAAAAAAGATTTGGAATAAAGCAAAATAGTTATTTTTGTTAACATAACTTGACTTTTGAAGAATTCTGAATTATAATATAAATAATGAATCGTATTTACTCCGATTCACCAAAAGAATATCAACAATAGACCGTGCAACTGCACAAGGAGGAAAACAATGAACAAACTTGCAAATCTTATTTCTACTGGCAAAATCACCGTAGAAGAACTCGCGAATGCTAAAGACTTAATTGAGCGTGCTCAGTTTGTCGTAACAGCATTAGAAGCCTGCCAAAAAAACATATTATTCCCTATAGGAGTAAACGAAATACCTTGCTACTCCTTTATGGATTCTGCAGGAGAATACGAAGCATGGGGCTCATGCACAAGTGACGGAACATTTACTTGTTCCTGTAACTGGGGCGGAAACCACGTAATTGGTAAGTGCAATTTAACGAACTTTGAAGAAGTTTTTATGGCTTTCGAAAATGAAGAATTTGCACGTGATTTAAAGCACTTTTTAAATTGCCAGATTGAGAAAGCAAGCAAGAAGTAATTCAAGGGGACTAGAAATATAATTTCTGGTCCCCACTTTTTTGTGCTTTACTTATTTAATTCTTCTAAAAACATCTTATTAAGCATTTGTGGATTTGCTTTTCCCTTTGTTGCCTTCATTGCTTGTCCTACTAAAAATCCTAATGCCTTATCTTTTCCTGCTTTGTAGTCTGCTATTGATTGTGGATTTGCCTCTAATACTTGCATTACAACTTCCTTTATAGCACCTTCATCAGAAATTTGAATCCATCCGTTTTTCTTTATAATTTCTTCTGGCTCTTGTGGATTTTCAAATAATTCTGTTACTACTTTTTTAGCAATTGCAGAGCTTATTGTTCCTTTTTCAATTAATAAAATAGTTTTTCCAAGCTCCTCTGCTGTAAATGGAATTTGCTCTGGTTCCATTTCTTTTTCATTTAATATTCTTGAAATATCTGATAAAATCCAGTTTGCTGACAATTTTGGATTTCCACAAACTTCTTTTGCACCTTCAAATAAATTAGATAAATATTTTGAAGCTGTTATTAAGTTTGCATCTTTTTCAGATAATCCATATTCAGACATATATCTAGATTTTCTACTTTCTGGTAATTCTGGTAAATTATCTTTTATATTTTGAATATATTCTTCAGATAAACGAATTGCTACTAAATCTGGATCTGGGAAATATCTATAATCTTGAGCATCTTCTTTACTTCTCATTGGGAATGTTCTTCCAGATACATCGTCCCATCTTAAAGTTGTTTGCTCAATTACTCCACCTTCTTCTAGTACATCAATTTGTCTATTTGCTTCATAATCAATAGCTCTTACTATTGATCTAAATGAGTTCATATTTTTCATTTCTGTACGAGTTCCAAATTCTGTTGCACCTTTTTTTCTTACAGAAACATTGACATCTGCACGAAGTGAACCTTCTTGCATTTTACAGTCAGATACTTCAATATATTCAAAAATTGATTTAAGTTTTCTTAAATATCTTTCAGCCTCTCCTGCTGAACGAATATCTGGTTCAGATACAGACTCGATTAATGGTACACCAGCTCTGTTTAAATCAACTAAACTACCTCCACCAAACTCATTATGATTTAATTTTCCTGCATCTTCTTCAATATGAATACGAGTTAAACGTATTTTTTTAGGATTACCCTCATCATCTTCAATTTCTACATATCCATGTTCACAAAGAGGTTTATCAAATTGTGATATTTGGTATGCCTTTGGAAGATCTGGATAAAAGTAATTTTTTCTATCATTTTTACTATTTCTTGAAATTTCGCAATTTGTAGCTAAACCTGCTTTTACTGCATATTCAACAACTCTTTCGTTTAATACTGGTAATGTACCAGGCATTGCCATACAAATTGGACAACAATGTGTATTTGGCTCTCCACCAAATTCAGTAGGACAACTACAAAAGATCTTTGTCTTAGTAGAAAGCTCTGCATGAACTTCAAGTCCTATTACTATTTCATAATCACTTCTTGACATATAATTAGCTCCTTTCACGCGAAATTGGAATGGAAAAGGGGACGGTTCTCTTTTCCACATTTGTACAAAAAGGGACACATTTAGCTACATCTTTAACTAATTCATTTTTTTAATCTGTCCCTTTTTCCACATTTGTGGAATTTAGAACCGTCCCCTTTTTCACCGTCTATTTTTTAAATTCTGGTTTGTAATTTTTTCTGAAGTTTGTTGCTTGTTCGTATGTGTATGCTGCGTTTAATATTGTTTCTTCTGTGAATTTGTTTCCTATTAATTGCATTCCTACTGGCATTCCTTTGCTATCTACTCCACATGGGATTGATATTCCTGGAAGTCCTGCTATGTTTACAGATACTGTACAAATATCTGCTAAATACATTTCTAATGGGTTATTTGATTTTGTTCCGATTTCAAATGCTACTGTTGGTGATGTTGGAGTTAATATAACATCATATTTTTCAAAAGCTTTTTCAAATTCGTTTGTTACTAATGTACGAACTTGTTGAGCTTTTTTATAATAAGCATCATAATAACCTGAACTTAATACATATGTTCCTAAAATAATTCTTCTTTTAACTTCTGGACCAAATCCTTCGCTTCTTGAATTTACATATATATCTTTTAATTTTTCAAAGTTCTCTGTTCTATATCCGTATCTGATTCCATCAAATCTACCTAGGTTAGAGCTTGCTTCTGCACAGGCAATTATGTAGTATGTTGCTAGTGAATATTCTGCAACATTTAATGAAAATTCTTCTACTTCTGCTCCTAGCTCTTTGTATTTTTCTATTGCTTCTTGTAATTTTGCTTTAACTTCTTCATTTATACCTTCACCAAAGAATTCTTTTGGAACACCTATTTTTAGACCTTTAACATCATTTTTTAATGCTTTAGTATAATCTACTTTTGGTCTTTCTATTGATGTTGTATCTTTTGAATCATGTCCTGCTATTAAATTTAAAAGCATTGCACTATCATATACATCTTTTGTGATTGGTCCTATTTGATCTAATGATGAAGCAAATGCTACTAAACCATATCTTGAAACTAATCCATATGTTGGTTTTAATCCTACAACACCACAAAAAGCTGATGGTTGGCGAATTGAGCCACCTGTATCACTACCAAGAGCCCATGGTACCATACCTGCTGCAACTGCTGCTGCCGAACCACCTGATGAACCACCTGGTACTGTATTTAAATTCCATGGATTTCTTGTTTTCTTAAATGCTGATGTTTCTGTTGAACCACCCATTGCAAATTCATCCATGTTTAATTTTCCTAGGTTTATCATACCTTCATTATTTAATTTTTCTATAACTGTTGCATCATATGGTGAAACAAAGTTTTCTAGCATTTTTGAGCCACAAGTTGTTTTTATACCCTTTGTACATAAGTTATCTTTTATTCCAATAGGGATTCCTGCAAAATTTGATTTTATTTCCCCATTATTTACTTTATTTTCTATCTCCTTAGACTTATCTATTGCTTCATCTGTTAAAGTTGTTACAAAAGCTTGTACATCTGGCTCTTTTTCTGCGATTCTATCTGCATAGGCTTTTGTTATTTCTGTTATTGTTAGCTCTTTAGAAGCTAATTTTTCTTGAAGTTCATGTACTGTAAGTTCTGTAATATTCATTAAATTTCCTCCCTTCGCATACTTCATGTGCATTAATAAATTTGATGATTTTTGCACTTTATGAAATATTAGTTTTAATTATTGTATAACTTTTGGTATTTTAAACATTCCTCTCTCTTGTGCAGGAGCATTTTGAAGCAACGCATCTCTATCACCGAATTCTACAATTTCATCTTTTCTGAATACATTATATTTATCATTTGCACCTATTGTTTCTCCTAAACCTTCTGTTGGTGCATTATTTACCTTTTCTGCAAAGTTTAATATATCTTGTAGATGTAGTAAATATGTATCAACTTCCTCATCTTTTAATTTTAGATGTGCTAAATTTGCTATGTGCAAAAGTTGTTCACGACTAACTTGCATGATATCATCTCCTTTTACGAATTTGTTCAATATTATATAGCTTTTTTTTTCAAAAAACAAGACCTAAATTAATTCATATACAGAAAAAAACCCTGATGCATTTCTGCACCAGGTTTTTTTAGTTATTTTTAAAGGATAATCCTAACCTTATTTGGCATAATTAGATATTTCATGCTCAAATCCTTATTCAGAACCGAACACAAATAAATGTCGCCTAATTTCAATGGTGTTTTTCTTCCCTCCCAAACCGCTTTTTTGTTAATCACCTTTATAACATGTAGCTTTGAGCGGTCAAGTAATTCATCGGAAAAGGCAAATACAGCCTTTTTTTCAACTCCGACTACATATTTGAAGAAAAGTTCTGCTCTTTCCTCAGAAAGCTCCTCTTTTTTTAAGGTTTCCACATCGAATACTCTCTTGTTATATAGGATTCTAGAATTGAGGTAACTCATTACCCTATGATAATCCCAAACGATGTCTCCGCCTATACAAAGGTCAAGCTCTTCAGTTGAAACAATACCGTGCATTAATAAAACTTGATATTGAATTAATAACTCGTTCACTAATTTACGTACTGCAGTCCTTCGACTATCTTGAGCACTCCCCTTGAATTTACACTTATCTCGTAATTTAAATAAGTGAAGGAATTCACCATCAACTTGCTTTGCATCCAAACGTTTTGAAATCTGATAAGCTAAATTTAACTGGTGAGCATCTCGAAAAGATATAGCCATTGGTTATACACCTCCTTTCTATTTAGAAATACCGGTGTAATAGACAATTGTTTACATTATAAGCAACCCTCCTGAATTTTGCTGTGAGAACTACAGTTCTGACACAGATATGTTAATTCTTCAACATATTTATTACTTGCTTGAAGTAAATAAACATAATTATTATTATATATCTTTTTTGTTGACTTGTCAATTATAATTGAAAAAAAATAGTGTAAAATGGTTTCGGAATATACAAAAAGAAAGTCCTTTGATATAATAATTTACGACTAAATAAACCAAAG
>CAKPKU010000057.1 GCA_934167365.1 uncultured Clostridia bacterium | reverse complement strand
CTTTGGTTTATTTAGTCGTAAATTATTATATCAAAGGACTTTCTTTTTGTATATTCCGAAACCATTTTACACTATTAGTTTTCAATTTAATTTGACATTTATGTAGTTTATTAATATAATAAATTTGAGGTGAAATGACTATGCTTACTAATGATGAAATTTTAAAAGATAATAAGATTCTGTTAATATCAGAAAAAGAGCAAAAAGTATTTTTGCCATATATGATACAAGATATTAAGGAAATTTTACAAGAAAATACTGCCTATAGTTCAGAGCAAGATGTTATAAATGATTTATATATAGTACCATTATATTTATATAAAAGCACTGCCATTTCAAGATTTAGAGAAGCCTTTCTTTTAATGCGAAATGAGCCAAATAGCACTTTTAAACAAGCAATTGAATTAGGCTTTGAGGTTATGTTTAATTATTCACTACACCCATCTATTATTACAGCATGTAAAAACTTAGATGAATTCGACATCTACTTAGATTGCCTATATAGTAATGAACTAGATGATTTTAAATGTTTTAAAACCATATTTGATGTTAATCCAATTGTATCAAGTAACAATGATATTTCAAATAATATAACTTTAGAAAGCTCTGATAATTATATACATAATATTCAAACTAAACATATATATACAGATATTTTGAAAAATATTTTCTCAAAAAAGAGAAAAGTACCTAAACATTAAAATTATTCAAAAAAGCTATGTGCAATGTACTAGAAAATAGATATTTTTTCTAGTACATTTGCACATAGCTTTTTTATTATAAAATCTTTTCAATTTATTTTTTTAGGTATTTCAAAAGTTCGTATTCCTGATGAATATGGAGCAATATCATATTGTTGATAATAAATTACTATACCTTGTGGTATTAGATAAAAACTTTGTGGATTGAAATTATTTATTGCTAAACAACATGCATCATCAAAATATAAATCTTTATTCTGTTCTATTTGGTTAGATATTTCTTTTAATATATCTAATATAAAATATGGATTTCTACTATATAATTCATATAAATTTACAATTCTCCCATTTATCATATTCCATGTTTGAGATGTTCTTGTAGTAGTTCCATGTGCTCCTCCAGTAAATATATATTCATCTGCATACAAACTTATCATAGAGCTCATATTTAATGTTATTTCATATGATCTATAAATTTCATATACCATTATTGGATAATTATTCTCTTTATTGTATTTATATAATTCTATTGCTTCTTTATATAGGTCTCCTTCTGCATTTTTTTGTATTGATTTTGCTATTTGTTCATTATATAAGTTGAATTTTTTTACAGACATACTACTACTTTCACTTATTATTCTAGGATATTCTATGTAATATTTAAGTACAACAACATTATCATATTTTAGCTCTCTTTTAATAATTCTTTTTGCAATTTGCATAAAAATATCATTCCTTTCTTTCTATTCAAAAGACTTGTATAATAAATAGAAACTTGTAAATTTCTTCATACTATACATTTTCATTTTTAAGTTTCCCCATATTATTTTATGAAATTGCATAAAATATGTTTTAATTTTTTATTATTTTCTATGTAAACAAATAGAGGAACTTTTATTAAAGTTCCTCTATTTAGCTAATTATTTTCTTCTTTTAACTATTACCAATGTACTAATACCCATTATAGAAATAGCTAATAACATTACATTTGTTATAACTTTATCCCCTGTTTTTGGATTATTTGTTTCATTTTCTGAGATATTAGTTGTTTTAGATTCATTATTCTCTTCTACATTTTTTGCTATTATTCCATATTGACTTAAATGTGATGTTTCAAATACTATGTATCCATCTTCTACTGTTGCTGGTATTGTTTCTTTTATTTCATCATTTGAAATATATACTACTTCATATTTGTTAAATCCTTTTAGGTCTTCTGGTAATGCAATTCTTATTTTCATTTTAGTATCATTAATTTTAATTATTTGACCATTTTCTAATACATTTATATCAACTACATATTTAACATTTTGGCTTGTTAAATCTTTTTTTACTTCTACAGGTTTAATATCTAATTCGTAGTCTTTACTAACTCCGTTTTCAAATTCAATTTTTGCCTTTGTTTCTCCAGTGCTTTGAATCTCTTTTACTGTTTCTTCTGATTCTCCTGAAATTTTAGTCCAAGAAGCATATAAAGTTACATTTTGATAATATTCAGCACCGTTTGCATTTTTTATAATAGTGTCTCTGTTAAGATCATCTTTATCATCTTTATCCCATCTTCTCCAATATATATAAGTATAGTTTTTTCCACTTCCATCTTTTTTAGCATTCCATCCATTAAATTTATATCCTGCTCTTACAGGTGTGTATGGTAAAAGTGACATAGCTGTTCCTGAATCTCCACCACCTAAATAGTCATATTTGTTAGATGTTTTACCAGAAATAGTTCCACCATTAGCATTTAATACTAATACTCTATCATCTCCAATAAAAGTATCTTGTGTGTATGTAGCAGTTAAGACAATTGAAACATCTTTCGCAAAAGCACTTGAATCTACAGAAGTAACAATTTTTCCATCTAAATCCCAACCTTTAAAAGTATACCCTTTTCTTATAGGTGTATATTCTGTTAAATTAATTGTTTTAAATTCTGCCACATTACTTTCCAATGTTAATTTTGCTTTACCATTTATTGTACCTCCAAATGCATCAAGAGCTACATAATATTTACCAGTATCTTTTAATTCTTTATCTGAAAATTTAGCTATAAGAGTTAATCCATTAGTATAATTAATTTCTTCACGCGTTGATGTATAAAAATTGCCTGAACTAGTAAAGTCCTCTATTTTTAAATCTTCACTAGCTTTCTCCTTATTTATTGTTTCCCAATGTGAGAATTCAGTTTTACCATTGAAAGGAACAATTCCTTTTGTTAATTCAGATAATTTAACTGTTGTTTCTCCTTCTGCAATATTAAATCTTACAAGTTTAGCATATTCACCATCAAAACTAGCATCTACATCATTACCAACAGATAGTACTAAAGAATATTTACCATCATTACTAATTGTTGCTGCATTTGCTTTGTTTGAAAAACTAAATAGACATATACTTGCCAATATAATTACTAAAAATATTAATTTACTTTTAAATTTCATATTTTTTCCTCCTATTATTTTCTATTTTTTTTAATATTAGTTATTACAAAAGTAATAATTCCAATTATTGAGATTACAGATAATACAATATATAATAATAAATTATCTCCTGTTTTTGGACTTGTAGTAATATTATCTTCCTCATTATTATTTGTTTCTACGATTTGTTGCTTTTCTTTAACTTCAAATTTAGTTATTACTTCTTTTCCATCTGAAAAAGCAACTTTTAGTATATGCTCTCCTATAGATAATGTTTTTAAATAGTCATCTTTTAAAGTTATTATTGTACTTCCTGATTTAGAGTCATAATTCGTAGAATCTACTAATTTATCATCTACATATACTTTGTTTATAAATAAGCTATAGTCTGCATCTATTCTAAATGTTGCATTTTCTGATTTGCCAATAGTGTATGTTTGATTTGCTCCTTCAATGAACTTATATTCTTTAGAATCTACTTCTTCTTTTACATATTGAAATGTAAATTCATAAGTACATCTAGTATAATAATCAGATCTTGTTTCATTTATAATTCCAGAATCAGTGCCATCATAATTCAATGCAGAACCTGTATATTGAGTATGAAATCCTTTAAAAACTTCACTTTTTTTAGTTCCAACACTTACCGCAGTTAATATTGCCTTATTTTCTGACTCATTTCCAACTATCTTTATAACAGCTTCACTTTTATTATCTGTTACTAATAGACCTTCATTGTCTCTTTTGTAATATAGTGTTTTATCTAAATCTGCAAATGATTTTAATCCTTCTGTCAATTCATCCGTTTTAGAAAAATCTATTATATATTCTTTCCCATTAGTCAAATCGATTACACCTTTTGATGATATATCATTATAAACCTTTTTAACTGTTGTGTTAATAGCAGTATTTATTCTTACAAATTTAACATCTAATGTTCCACTAAATTTACTTGATTCTAATTTGAATGTAGGTTTACTTCCTTCTAATATTGATGTAGTAATAGGATAATACCAATTATTAATGTTTAATCTTATGGGGGTATTAGCACCAGAAACACTTGCATCTTCAATTTCTTCAATTACAAACCTGTACTCTGCTTCATTTAAATCTATTGTCATATTATTTGAAATATTAGCGACTAATTCATCCCCTTTAAATAATTGTAATTTTGCTAATTTGCTATATTCTACATAGCCATCATGAATTGTTCCACCATCAAAATTTAATATTACTTCATTTTTTGTTTCTGCATATGCTTTATTTGTAGTTATTTGGAATATAAAAAGTGCAAATAAACAACTAATAAATAATATTAACAATTCTTTTGTTTTTCTCATTTTATTTTTTCCCTCCTTTAAATATTTTTCGTTTTTATTCTATCATATACTATTTTTATTTTGACATTTATTACCAATTTGTCCATGTTTTTTTGGTAATTACATTTTTCAACAATTTGATTATGTTTATGCTTTTTTTGATTATTTGCAAAAAAACACCTTAATAAGGTGTTTTTTATAGCTTTTATGTATGATGTTGTAACTTTTTGCGTTTTTAAAGTTCCTCCTTTTCAAAAAAAATTTCTTGAAAAATCCTAATATAAAAAAATATTTTTTACATCTCCTCTATCTCTTTCGATAATAAATTCCACTTTTCATCAAAATCAATGATTCTTTATTTACTTAATATAATCTCTTACAAAATTATTATATATCCATTCTGGACCATAAGTCCAAATATTAATAATCTCATTTACTAAATCCTCTTTTTTATTTTATGTAAATAATTTACAGTCTCATTATATAATTTTTCTTGTTCTTCTTCATATTCTTCTTGTAATATTTGCTGTTCTTTTTCAAATTTTATTGATTCTTCTGGAAATGCTTTAAAATATGTTGCTACAATATGTTTACAAATAGTACGTTTACCATTAGCTAATGGACAATTACATTTACAGCTTCTTATATGTTTAATATTTAAATATTAGTCCACACTATTGAAAAGCAATTGATAGTGGAGCTAGAAATGGCCTTTCTAAAAAATTATAATCAATAGATGAAGCAGTTATTAATCCTACTATTCCGCAGCACATACATTTTAACCTTGAATTGATTTTATAAAGCACTTTAGAATTACATAGAGGACTTTTTTAATATTTCTCTAATATATATGGAATAGATTTTTTATTTTTGTTATAATCTTTTTTATAATTGGCTGTCTATATTCTACTATTGCAGTTTCATTTTTTATATCATTCTCCTTATCATTTTCTTTCAAATTATTTTTCTTAAAAATATCATCTATATTATATATCTCTCTTTTTTCATTTTCTAATTTTGTTAATGCGCTCTTTTCTTCCTGAAGTAGATTAATTTTTTCTTCATCATTGCATAAATAATCTCTGTATATAATTCCTAACAATTCTTTGGTTTCTTTTCTAATCTTTTGTTCCTTCAATGGTATTTTTGGATTTATATTTGATACATAATTATTAGATTTTTTCTTTTCAATAAAATTGATAAAACTATTACTAATTTTACTTTTCATTTCTGTTGGCATCATACTAATTATAACACTAATATCTACATATATCTCTGAATTTATATTATTCATGTATCTTCTCACCTTCTTTAGAATTCAGCTCTCTAATATCACTTTTCAGTATTTCATATCTTCTTTTTCTATCATTTGCCGATATTTCGGTGTAAGCAGATTTCATATCATCCATAGTTACTAAATCTTGTCCTAATAATGCTCTATCTATATTTTGTATATATTCTTGCATTTTTTTATCATATTCTTCTACTGGAACATCTATTATATATCCACTTGATTGTTCTATAAAATGTTGCCCTAAATATGCTAAATATTCCAGGCTCATCTTTTTATCATATGATAATACTTCACTATTGCTCTTAATTGTATTTATTAATTCAGGCATATCCTGAACAATTTTATAATATGGCTGTCTATAAAATATTTCTCTTATACTCTGAGTTGATAATGACTTTGAAAAATCCAACTTTGCCATTTCTAATCTTTGTTTATTTATGTCTAAATATGCTTGTCTATCTATCATCAAAATTGGAATATTATGTGTTCTTGCAGCTAATAATGATTGTTCATTTATATTTTCATCAAAACAAATTATACATGATGGTTGCATTCTATCTGTTCCTTTTTGATTTCTTAACCTATTAGCTTTATCTATATCTGTTTTCTTTCTTTTTTGTACAACTTCATTCCAATAATCAGGACTTGTCCAATATGCTAAATCTTCTGAAGATCTAAATCTACAATTACTGCTATTCGTTTCTAAATGACCTTTACCGTGTTCAACCATCATATCACTAGAATCCATTTTTATTATTCCACCAGATGCTATTTCTGTGAAACCATAAAAAACTGCACTTTCATCTATTTCGCTTAATTTTTCTCCCTCATATATTTGTCTTATTTTTTCTGCGCATGATTTTTTAAATTCTTCTACTTTTTCTTTTGAATCTAAACTAATTAATGGTATTGCTTCGCTCTTTTTCAATGGTCTAAATAGAGCTGCTATTTTTTTATCAGTAATAAGAGTTGTTGAAACAGTTTCACTTCCTTCTATGAGATTCCATTGTTCTGGATTGTCAATTATTGCATTTGCAATACTGCTCATATCAAAATCGAAATTAAAAATTCTATGTATACAGATATTAAAACTCTGTCCATTTAATTTTATTACATCTACTCCTTGATAATCTTGATGTTCTAAAGTTTCATCTTCTAAATTAATCATTTCATTGTTATAAGTTTTAGAATACATATAAGAAATCTTTTTCTTAATTTCTTCTATGTCACAAATCGTTAAAGGCATACTCTCAAAACACTTTCTTAATTCAGCAATATCTTGAATAGATTTTAAACTATTATATAGTCCTTGTCTTTTCTTAAAGTCTTCATCTACTGGACTTTCTAATTGGTTTATTTTTGAATATTTGTCAAGCTCCTCTATATTAGAATTACAATATTGTTCATTAAATTCTTCTAAATCTTCAGTAGATGTATTAAAAAGCATTTCTGTATATATTTTCTTTATTTCTTCTATACTTGTAGTTTCCTGTAATTTATTAGTATAATATTCTTTTACTTTTTCATCATAATTTAATAATTCTTCTATATTTTCTATTTTAAATTTATTACCTGTTGTTATTATTGTTTTTATTTTAGCTTCATCAATTGAAATTTCTTCAAAGTTATTCGTATTTATTAATAGTTGTTCCATTTGTTCAAAAGATGATATTGCATTTTGAATATTTTCTAAATTGTTTCCATATAAGCTATTATATTGTTTGATATATTTAGTTAAATACTTTAACTTTCCACTATTCTTAATCTCAATTATTTTATCTATATTGCCTGTGTTATATTCTAATAAGCTATTTATAATATTAGTATCCATATTTATAAAATCTGAATCACATAATAATTCATATCTTAAATTCGGATTATCCATCTTTAATTCTGGTCTAACTTCTTTTATTCTGTCTATTGATTTATAAAACTGCTCCATTAAAGGATTATTTTTATCTATTAATGTATAATTTTGAAAATCATATTTTAAAACTGCTTCAATCACTTCTGGTGTTAAGTTATTAGAAATTTTATCTATATACTTAGAAAATGTACGTGGATTTTTCTTTACATACTCATTTATATATTTTTGATTATCACATATCGTACTATCTTTTATATACGGTAAATAATTTATATTTTGACCTATCAAATATACGGCTAATTCATGGTCTTCTCGTACTTCTCTTATTGATGACAAATAGATGTCTCTAGGACTCATTCTTGCTAATCGAGAGTTTCTACTTGGTACCCTTTCTCCCTTTATATATGCTATTGTCATTTTTTTAATATATTCATTATCTATAGAAGTTCCCCTTAATTTCAATAAAATATCATTATTTTTATCTACTAACTTTTTAGCAAATTCTTTATCCTCAAATAAAGGTGAAAGATAATTTACTTCATCTATATATTTATTATCAATCAATAGTATTCTTTTTTGAACTTCTATAGGTAAATTAAACATTATTGATGATTCTATTTTCAATATTTCTATAAAAAATTCAGTATCATCTAAATATTGCATTGCTTCTTGTGGTAATTCATAATTTTCAGATACATATCTTAATATTTCTTCTTTATTCAATTTATCCTCCTAAATTATTCTTTAGTTTTCTTTTACTTCTATCGTTACTTTTATTTTATTATTTTTCATTCGTTTAGTCTTATTTTTGTTTTTTCTCTCCATAAATATAGTGTATATTATTATTAAGAGTGATGTAATACCATCTCCTACTTGATATATAAACTTATCTTCTTCATCATTTATATTAATTTTTAATTCAAAAGTCTCTTCATCTGGTATAATCGATACATTATCACCATAAAAAAATTATTGGATAAAAATTTTTCAAATCTATCTACTTTTTCTCTCTTGTCTTTTGTTCCCAGTAAATTTTTCTTATAATCTTGATAAAAATTTAATCCTGTAACAATCTCAATATCACTTTCAAACTTATATTCAGAAATAATTCTCTCTTTATATATGTCTATTTTTGCTTCATCATTATATAAACTTTTGGTATCTTTTAATGGGTGTCGTATATTCCTTAAAATTAGAAAATAATATCTCTTTATTTTTTCTTTTTCAATAAGTGTATTCATTTCAGAGCCCAATTGTACTATATCTTTTTCATTTAAATTTTGTGTTTTGCTTTATGTCTAAATAATCAAATAAAGGTTTCATTTCCTTTAAAAGCTCATGTTCATTTTCATAATCATATGACTTTTGGTTATTAGAAATATTTCTCGAATTAGAATCTTTTTTTGAATCATAGCTTTATCAAGTAAAGTTATATATTTTTTATATCTTTCACTCAATGCGTTTATATTAGTATTTTCTATTCTATCAAAAAGTTCAAAATTAATTTCATTAGATAAAATTGCCTGTTTCAAATCATTAATTAATTCAATTTTATCATTATATATCTTAATTGCATTCATTAGCAAAAATCTTAAAAAATAACTTTTTCCACTATTATTTTTTCCCACCAGAAAATTAGTTTTATCTACCTTTAATAAATAAGTTGATTGATTATCTATATTAAATTTATCTAATATATTTTCTCCCAATAATAACCACATATTACTCTTTCTTTTATTTACATTTTATTATATTTTTTATTTTTTCTAACGCTTCCATTGTATCTTCATAACCAATATCTTCTGCATAACTAAACTTACTCTGATAATTCTTCCAATGTTCTTTCAAAACATCACTTTCTTTTATAACTTCCATTATCTCATCTATATGCTTTAATTTATCTATCGAATCTCTATATTCAAACTTCTTTACAATAGCTTGTCCCAGTAATTCCTTATCAAAATTTTGTTGTTGTGTAGTCCAAAGTATATAGATATCATAAAAGTCCCTTGCTCTTGTTG
>CAKPKU010000056.1 GCA_934167365.1 uncultured Clostridia bacterium | reverse complement strand
ATCACCTAAATCAATAACAGATGGAGTTGTAAAAATAAGTCCTGCTTACGATAGCAACAAAGAAAATCAAACTTTAACAATCACTTATACAGATAATGATGTAGATAGCGATACAAAAGGTCAAACATTTACAGAAACATTAAGTATTAAGCTAAATGAAAAGGAAACACCAATAGATCCACCAGAAGAAAAAGACTTCGTTACAGGAATTAAATTAAACAAAACATCAGTTACAGGAGAAATAGGAGATTCTTGGTCAGATATAGCAAAAGGAATAACATATACAGTAACATATTCAAAAGCTGGGGCAAAATCACCTAAATCAATAACAGATGGAGTTGTAAAAATAAGTCCTGCTTACGATAGCAACAAAGAAAATCAAACTTTAATAATCACTTATACAGATAATGATGTAGATAGCGATACAAAAGGTCAAACATTTACAACAACATTAAGCATTAAGCTAAATGAAAAGGAAACACCAATCGACCCTGTTGATCCAGGAGATAACAAAGAAGATAATCAAAAACCAAATGATAATAAAGAAAATAACAATAATGGAAACAACAATAGTAATAACAATAATGAAAATAATAATTCAAGCAATAGTAATACAACACATAATAATAGTACAACAATAATTAAATATATAACAACTACTACAGGTCCAACAGAAACAACAAGTACAGATAAAGAAGATGAAATGAAAGAGTTAGAAGAAAAGAATAAAGAGCTAGAAGAAAAAGTTAACGAATTAGAAGCTACTCTAGAAGAACAAACAGAGGAAGATAAAAAGGATGCTGACGAGTTTCCAACAGCTACTCTAGGAGTTCAAGATAAAAAAGATACTTCTATATCAGACAAATTATATTTAATCGGTTTGTTAATCTTGGCAACAGGAATGTTAGCACTATTATTAACAAGAAAGAATGCAAAAATCTACGCATTAGTAGATGGAAAACAAAGATTAATCGGAAAAGTAAAAGTACATGATGAAAATACTATGATTGATGTTAATAAATATCTAAATGGAGATACTTATAACAAACACATTAAAATAGTATTAAACAAAGAAATAAGCAATAAATTAGATGGTAAAGAAATACATATTAAATATAAAGACCAAACTACAAAATCTAAAGTAAATTATGCGGACGATAATTACAAAATAGATGTAAAATAAAAAAGATATTTATTGTTTATAAAAACCAAAGTCTAATTTGAAATTAAAGCTCGAGAATTAGTTTTCAAGGACTAAGGTATAAAGTTAGTCGACTAGCAGAAAAAAACGCTTTAAAACGGAAAATAAAAACAAATAAAATAGGATTCTAATAAAATGTGCACATCATATTCTACTAAGTTTCAAAAGTGCACGTGGAATTAGTAGAATATGAGAATCCTACCAATAAATTTATAAGTATTAAAGCAAAATATAAAAAAATATTAGAATTATAAGTAAAAAATAAACAAAAAAGAAGTATAGAAGAAAAAATACGTTAGAGATAATCCAAAAGCACATTGAAATTAAACCATAAAGGGCTTTTTAGAGACTTTTAGAGCAAATGATAATTGTCTATATTTAAACACTCTAAAAAGGCTTTTAAATGGTAAATAAACAAGGATATTGATAAAAAAATAATTAATATCTTGGAAGAAAACCTAAATTATGTGGTTTTACAAAAAAACACTCCAAATTCAGTATTTTAAAGGGTTTACAAAGCTTTTAAAAATGAAATTGGTAGGGTTTATTAAGTGTACCCTGAAAAAAAGAATTTTGATAGGGTTTATTAAGTGTACCCAAAAAAAGAAAATTTTAAGAAGGGTTATTATTAGAATATAAAAAAAGCCACAAATTAAGAGTTTTATTGAAATTGCCTGAAAATTTTTTTAGAATTTTGAAAGGTTTATTAAGTGCGCCCTAAAAAATTTTTTTGAATTTTAGAGGGTTTATTAAATTTGACCTAAAATTAAAAAACTTAAAAAATGTTTATTTATCATACTTTTAAGGTGATTTTTAAAAGTACAAAACCCTCTATTTTGATGGGTTTATTAAACATGCTCAAAAATAAATGAAAAGGAATGTAACAATGATTGGAGATAATATAAAAAAGTTTAGAACAGAGAAAAAAATGACACAAGGTAAACTTTTAGAAGAAATTAAGAAGATAAATAATGGAAAAACATATACTCAAGTGAGTGTGAGCACATGGGAGAAAAATAAAGTAGAAGTACCTGTCGGTGCTATTAAATTGATAGCAAAAGCATTGAGATGTGAAGAATCTGATTTAACTTATCCTCAAAGTATTGATGAGTTTATTGAAGAAAAAATAAAGAAAAAAGGATTGGATGGTACTATAGGTGGAAATATACAACTTTTAAGATTAAAACAAGGTATGTCGAGAGCTGAGGTTGCATTAAATTAAATCCAAAAATCAAACTAAAGGTACATGATATGAATGAATTAGAGAATAATAAAAAGTTATTTAAGGAAGAAATAATTGATGTTCTTTGTAAAGTTTTTGATTGTAAAAAAGAAGATATAATTGGAGATATAAATTTAGAAGATCTAAAAAAAGAGGCACATAAAAAAATTATTTCGCAGAAACATAGAAAAGATATAAGTGAGAGAATGACAGATGACTCATTTGGTTCAAAGCTTATGCAAATTAGAATAAAAACACTTTTATCACAATCAGAGGCTGCAGATAAATCAAATGAGATAAGTAATGGAAAAGGATTCACAAGTTCAGCCATAAGTGGATGGGAACATAATAAAATGTTTCCAGCTAAAAAGAATCTAAAACTATTGATGAGGGTATTTAATTGTACTTCATTAGACTTAATTGGAACAAATGATATTGATGATTTCTATGCAAAAATGTATGAAAAGAGAGTTTGGGAAGAATATAAAAACACACCACAATTACAAGATAAAATAGATGATAATCCTATAGGAGAGAGATTTTTTAAGACAAGAATAAAAAGAGGATTATCTATGCAACATGTAGAAAAAAGAGCAAGGAAATTAAACGAAGGAAGAATTTTTACAGCAACAAGATTAAGTGCATTAGAACATAGAACAGAAATACCAACAAAAGAAGATATTGAAATATTGTTAAAAGTTTATGATTGTAATCTGTATGAGCTTACAGGTCGTAGAACAATGATAGAAGCTTTAGCAAGTGTTCGTAAGAAAACAAATCTTAAAAATAGAAACGAAAGAAGAGCATTTAATGATGATTCTTTTGGTTATAATTTAAGAAGAATAAGGCAAGAAATAAATATGACACAAGCAGATGTTATATTTAGAGCTAAAGAAGAAAACATACATATATCAAATACTATGACTTTATTAGAAAATAATAAAGAAGTACCTACTGAAGAAGATATTAAAGGATTTACAAAAATATTTAATTGTGAAATATCAGATTTGATAGGTACAGATGATATAAAGGGATTTTGCAAAGATTTATACAATAAAAAAATGAAAAAAGTAAAAGAAATTAACAATATTGGTTTAAATATAAAATTACAAAGAAAAAAGAATAGATTAACACAAATTAATACTATAAAAAAGGCAAAAGAATTTACAAATGGTGTAGAAATACTTACATTAGTAAGACTAGGCTATTTGGAAAGAAATGTTTATAAACCTACAGATGATGAATTAAAAATATTGTCAGGAATTTTTAATTGCAATATATCAGATATAGATAATACTAAAGAATGATTTATATTGATTTGCTTCTACAAAATGAGGTTATTTGTGATTTTTAAATTTTCTTCATAAAGGAGAAAAAAACTAAAAAATATTAAAATGAAAATTTAGAAATCAAAAATAGAAATGACTTGACTTCATTAGACAAAACAGTGTAAAAAATTCGGTAGAAACTGTTTACAATTTTTAGTTTAAATGCTATAATAATAAATGTAAAATTAGTGATTTTAACAAAAGAAAAGAGGTTTAGCTATGCAAAAAACAGCAAAAAATAAATTGAAATCAATATTTAGTTTACGAAATATAGCAATAGCTATATGTATTTTAGTCATCATTATTGTTGTTGTAATTTTAATATTTGAACCAGATTTTAATAAAAATGCTGAACAGCAAGCAACTATTGCTTCGACATCTCAAAATGATAGTAATATACCTCAAAATAATCAAGAACCAGAAGAACAAAATGCTAGCGAAGATAATAAAGAACACAATGTAGTTCAAAATAATAATTCTGGTAAAAAGATTTCAGAAGAAGATGCAAAAAAACTAGCGTTACGACAATTTAATGAGTTAGGCGAAAAAGATTTAAAAGAATCTGAATTAAAGATTAAAACTATAAAAAGAAGTGGTGAATTATATTACCATGTTGCATCACAAAACAATACAATAGAAATAAAGATAGAAACGGGTGAAATCACTAGAATTAATACTAAAGAAGTATAAAGAGTAATACCTTTTTGACACTCCTTTATATGGGCTCTATAGAGAGCCCACTTTTAATTTATTAAAAGTTTATCATAAAATTTTAATAAATTAAATATATTTCTATAAAATTGAAACCTATAATATATAATTTTAATTAAATCTTTAATATATTTTACAATTTATTCGAGATACCTTCGTTATGTTTTTACACTTGTTCTTTAAAATTATATAAAAATAAAGATAGCACTTCAACAATATGATTTGCTATCTTACTTTATTTTATTGTGTCAATGATTTTTTTCTTATAAATATTGATTTTACTTAAAAAGTGCTATATAATAGCCAAAAAGGGTGCAATGTTGTGGACCGAGATGAGGTAGCTCTTAATCAGAAGGTCCGCGGTTCGATCCCGCGATGGCGCACCAACTTTTTGAATTTAACTAAAAATTCAAAGTATAATTAAATGAATCATGAAAAAAAATAAGTCGTTAAGACTTATTTTTTTTCTAATAACAATAGCGGGCTAAAAGCCCGCTCAAATCAAAATATATTATTAATTATTAGAAGTTGAAAATTTTAGCTTTGTAGTATTTATTTTAGTCTGTTCAGCTGTTTGAGTATTATACCAACCTTTTTCAGCCATCAAATTATAAATTTTATTTTGAATATCCAAAGATTCATTTAAAGCATCTTCAAAAGCAGCATGAACTTCCGCAGTAGTTGATTCGATTGTACCGTGTAAATATAAATCACATACGCCTTTAATAACTAATAATTCATTTTCCATTAACGCTCTATCTTGTTCCATAACATCCTCCTATAATAAATTTAAAAACTTGTTAAATAGCTCTGTGTGTTTTTGCTCTAATTGACTTACATAATTAGAAAGTGTTGGATCAGTTAATTTATTAGATGTAGTTTTACTACATGTTTTCATATATTCTTCGTGCCCTAAAGCATCTTCAACATATAAAAGCTCTTTATTTGTCATAATAATCACCACCTAAAAATAGTATGTACATAAAGAAAAATATATATGCAAAAATAATTAAAAAATTAAAACAATACAAAAATAATAAGATAAATCTAGCTCAAAAAGTTATTTGGAAGTTTAAATAACGAATAAAAAAATGAGATTCAAATTGAATCTCATTTTGGGTATCTACTTACTTTTTGATGTAGAATTAGATTTAGTTGTATTAGACTTTTTAGTATCATTAGATATATTTGTAGTAGAGCTATTTGTATTAGATGTTGTTACATTGCTATTAGTAGATGTAGTTTCTCCTAAGGCTGTTTGAACATTTTTTAGTTCAGAAACATAAGTATTATACCAGCTTTTACTTATTGAAGTATCACCATTTTCATATGCAGAAATGCTTTTTTTCAAATCAATTATTTGGTATCTATTAGTTGCATTAGCTCCATTATCTTGCATATAAATTGGTATATAATCATAAGAATCTATACTTACTTTTCCATCAGAATGCTTCGTAAGTTTCAAATTTAATATTATAGAATCTTTTGTATATTTATCTTTTTGAGCAGACATAAAGTTTCCCAAAGAATAAATTAAAAATCCATCCTTCGTTGTTCCATCTGCTAATGTTATACTTCTTTTTTCCATTGGCTCTAATACATGTGGATGACTACCAAGAATAATATCAGCACCATTTTCAAATAAATAATTTGCTAAATCTTCCTGCTCAGAATTTTGTTTTATTTTATATTCAATCCCCCAATGCATACTTACACATATTAAATCAGGGTTAAGCTCTTTGGCAGAATCTAATTGTTTTTTTATAAGATCTTTATCTATCAAATTTATACAATATTCTTTACCTGATGGAATAGATATTCCATTTGTGCCATATGTATATGATAAAAATGCTATTTTTATTCCGTTTACATCTTTTAAAAGTATTTTATTTTTTTCTTCTTCAGATTTAAATGTTCCAGTATGACTTATTCCAACTTGGTCTAAAGTATCAATTGTGTTTACTAAACCATTATATCCTGTATCTAAACTATGGTTATTAGATGTTGTTAATACATCAATTCCTAAATCTAATAAATTTTGTGCAAGCTCTGGTGGTGAATTAAATGTAGGGTAACCACTATAAGCCTTATTTCCACCTGCAAATGTGGTTTCCAAATTTCCGATAGCAATATCTGCATCAGATATATATGATTTTATTTGTGTAAAAAATGTTGAAAAATCATATGTTTTTGTAGATGAATTGTATGCATCTTTATAATTGGGACCATGACACATTACATCACCAATTACAGCCATACTTATAGTTGTGTCTGGAATAACTGTTTCTTGCTGTGGTACTGACGTTGGTTCAGAGTCATGTGAAAGTTTAAACAAGCTTGGAGCTTTTGATACATTAGATGCTATTAAAATTCCAAGAAATAATATCAGTACAAGACAAAAAATTTTTTTAATATTTATTTTGGGTTTATTATTGTAATTCATAATTCCTCCTTTTCTATTATTTCTTATTATAAATTAACATATTATAAGGAATTTTTCAATTAATAGTGTAATAAAAGTGATGATTTTAGAAAAAAATAATTAATAAAAGTATGAATATTAAAATAGTATATACTTATTTTTAGATAGTACTTTATAAAAATATTATTTTTAAGGTGAAAGCATGGGGATTTTTGAGAATATAAGAAGAAATTATATTATGAAAAATATAATAATGATTTTTACAGCAATTTTTATTTTTGAATTATTTTTTTGTCATAAACCAGAAATTGGAAGTGATGAAGATTTAAACAATTCAGCAAATATAGAAAATAATATTATAGAAGCAAGTAGAAGCATTGTGGGAATTTCAAAAACATATGAAATAAGTAATGAAGGCTGGGGATCAGGAGTTATTATATCAAAAAGTGGATATATTTTAACAAATGCGCATGTTTCAGGAGAGTTAGGCAATGTATGTTTTGCAATAATTAGCACAACTGAAAAATATAAGGCAAAAGTTGTATGGGTAAATAACGAAATAGATTTAGCAGTAATAAAGATAGACCACCAATTTGAAAATTGCATAAATTTAGGTAATTCCAGTGAATTAAAAATAGGAGAGCATGTATTTTCAATAGGTAACCCTATAAGTTATGATTTTAAAAACAGTGTATCTTCTGGAATAATTTCAGGGTTAAACCGAAAAGTCGAAGTAGAAGACCAAAATGGTAAAGCATATATGACTAATTTAATACAAACAGATATACCAATAAATTCAGGAAATAGTGGAGGAGCACTTATTGATGAATCAGGTAAAATAATAGGAATTACTACACTAAAAATAACATCAGCAGAAAGTATGAGTTTTTCTGTTCCAATAGACATCGTAAAACCAATAATAAAAAAAATCGAAAGTGAAGGAACATACAAGAATGTAACATTAGAAATTGTAGGATATGACAAGTACTCAATTGATTCATATAATAGTAGCATAAATTTAAATGAGGGAGGAGTGTTTGTAGCAATTGTTAACCAAAATTCGGAATCAGAGCTAGCAGGAATAAAATCGGGTGATATTATTATAAAGGTTGACAATTACAAAGTTGATAATATGTTAGAATTAAGACAATATATATATGAAAAAAATCCAGGAGAAGAAGTGAATTTAACAATAAAAAGAGATAAAAAGGTTTTTGATGTTAGTGTAAAACTAAAAGATAAAGAGTAGTGCTTTTATATTTTGTAATACTAAAAAAAATTTATCAAACATAGGTTGAAATAATAATTCTTTTTATAAAAGTATAACAGCAAATGGAATAAATAAAGTAATAGAAAATGGCAAAATTTCATTAAATAACATAAACGAAAATATTGAATTAAAAATAGAAGTCGAAGAAAAAAGCAATAGCAGTGAGAAAATAGAAAACAAAAATAAAACACATACAATAGAAGAAAATGGTAGTGGCAATCCAAAAACAGGAGACAGTATAAATGTATGTTCAATATCACTATTATTATCATCTGTTGTATTGATAATTATTAAAGTATTTAAGTAAAAAAATTATAATAATAAATACTAAATATAATAATTTTTTTTAAAATTAGACAAAAAAATTTAAAAAAATACTTGAAAATTAAAAATATTAATAATATAATTTTTATAGCAAAAGATAAAAAATTAAGGAGAGATTATTATGGAGTTATTTAGAAATATATTTTTTAATACAGACAAAGTAGTTGAAAATACTGATGTAAAGGTAACATATGCAGGAAAGTTATTTCAAAATGGATCTGAAGATGTTATAGTACATTATGGATTTGGAGAAAACTGGGAAGGTTCAGCTGATATCACAATGCAAAAATCTGAATTAGGATTTCAAGCAGATATTCACGTACAACCTAATACAAAATTAAATTTCTGTTTTAGAAATAGTGCTGGAGAATGGGACAACAACAATGGATCAAATTATGCATTCAAAATTGAAAAAGAAGGTTGGAATTCAGCAGAGCAAATAAATAGCAATAATATAGTACAAAACAATCAAAACCAAGAATGTACAAGTTTATGCAAAACAACATCAACATGGGGAGAATTATTTAAAAAGACATTTAATAATTTTGTAAATTATTTTTCAAAATTATTTTCAACAAATAAACAAGAAGTAACAAATATAAATAAAGATAAATAAAAAAAGGAACCTAAAGTTTAATTTAGGTTCTTTTTTGAATTATATGAATCTTTAAGTTTTACAACTCAAAGTGAAAATAAATATTTTACTTTCAAAAGAAAGCTCTATAAATATAAAATAAGTTAATGATAAATTTAGGTTACTTTATATATAAAAGAAAGTAATTTCATATTATACAAAAGAGGTTTCGCCAAAATATTGCATATAAAATAACTGCATAATTTTAGCATAAACAATTTAATTTTGCTCCTGTTTGTTGTCGCTTTTATTAAAAGTTTCCAGTAATAAAATAAATAAAAACAGTCCAATTTTTTGATTCATTTATTTATACTGGTGGTCTTAATAAAACATTTACTATAATTACTAATTATATAAAACTGTTTAGGTAGGTAAATAAATTAGTTTTCTTAATAAGATTGCTAAAAAAGCAAAAAAAATAATATAAAGTTTAAAACTTTATATTATTTTTGGCGGAAGATGAGGGATTTGAACCCTCGCGGCCCTTACGAACCCTAACAGTTTAGCAAACTGTCCCCTTCAACCACTTGGGTAATCCTCCGTGACTGAACTTCGTTCATTATAATATACATTTTTTGAACAGTCAAGAAAAAATTTAATATTTTTATAGAAAATTTTTTTACTAATTTTACTAAATTAATATATATAAAATTCTGACAAACCATTGTTAGCATTTTTAAATAAAAATAAAAACCTTAAATTAAATTTAAGGTTTTTTATTGGCGGAGAGGGTGGGATTCGAACCCACGGTAGGCTATAAACCTACGCCAATTTTCAAGACTGGTGCCATAAAC
>CAKPKU010000055.1 GCA_934167365.1 uncultured Clostridia bacterium | reverse complement strand
TGCAGATGGAGAAGTGAGAAAATAAAAAGTAGAAAATACTTTATTTTAGATGAAGGATATGTATGGTTATATCAAGTATATTTTCAAAAAGATAAATCATTAACTGAAGCTGATGTGGATTTTTTTGAAGATAGAATAAAACAATATGAAGAATTATTAAAAATAGAGCATGAAGAAAATTGGTGGAATGAGGATATGGATATAAAACAGCTATGCAAGTATTTCAATAAAGAAGATATTACTATTAGAAAAGCGATTAGGAAAATGTGTGATAGTGGATTAAGTGAATATAAATCCTTTATCAATGGAAAAGTTTCTATTTCCTGTAAAGGCGTTGAATGGATTTGTAAAAATGTATTTAAACAAAAGTATTTAGAACTATTAGAAAAATATAAAATGGAATTGACAGAATTATATATTAAAGCCGGTTATCCGTATGATCATTTTTTTCATAGGAATTAATTGTAAATATTTAGAAGTACCTGTTGAGAAAAATGTCGTTTTGTGATATAAAATATAATAGAATTATTATAAATATTTGAGGTGCAAAAATGAAGGAAGAAGAATTAATAAAATTAGAAAAAAAATTATGGGAGTCTGCTGATAAAATGAGAGGGGCAGTTCCTGTTTCAGATTATAAATTTATAATATTAGGATTAATATTTTTAAAATATATTTCTGATGCATTTGAAGAGAAATATCAAATATTAGTAAAAGATGGTTATGGACTTGAAGAGGATAGAGATAGTTATGAGGCAGATAATGTTTTTTATGTTCCAGCTAGAGCCAGATGGGAATATTTAAATGCACATTCTAAGAATCCTCATATAGGACAAATAATTGATGATGCATTGGAAGAAATTGAAAGGGAAAATCCATCATTAAAAGGTGTTCTAGTTAAAGAATTTAATAGTCCAAATTATAGAAATGTTAATTTAGGAGAGATAATTGATTTATTTACTAATATAAAAATTGGAAGTAAAGAAGCACAAGATAAAGATATCTTGGGAAGAATATATGAATATTTCTTGGGACAATTTGCGTCTAATGAATTGCAAAAAGGCGGAGAATTCTATACACCTGCTTGTTTAGTTAGAACAATGGTTGAGATTCTTGAACCATATCAAGGTAGAATTTATGATCCAGCATGTGGATCAGGAGGAATGTTTGTACAAAGTATAAAATTCATTCAGAAACATAATGGAAATGCAAGAAATTTAACTATATATGGACAAGAAAAAAATCCAACAACATGGAAATTAGCAAAGATGAATCTAGCTATTAGAGGAATAAATAATGAAGGATTAGGAAAGTTTGCAGACGATACATTTCATAATGATTTACACAAAGATTTAAAAGCAGATTTTGTATTAGCAAATCCACCATTTAATATTTCTGACTGGGGACAAGAAAAGCTATTAGATGATCCTAGATGGAAATATGGAATACCACCAAAAGGAAATGCAAACTATGCTTGGGTTGAACACATGGTATCTAAATTATCAATGAATGGTAAAGCAGCAATAATATTAGCTAATGGTTCTTTATCTGCAGGTGGACAAGAAGAAGAAATTAGAAAAAGATTAATAGAAGCGGATTTAGTTGATTGCATATTATCAATGCCATCTAATTTATTTTACACAGTTACAATACCTTGTAGCATATGGATTTTAAATAGAAATAAAAAACAAAAAGCAAGAACATTGTTTATAGATGCAAGACATTTTGGAACAATGGTAACAAGAAAATTAAGAGAACTAAATGAAGACGATATATCTAAAATTGCAGATACATATCACAATTTCCAAAACAATGAAAATTATGAAGATGTAGCTGGATACTGTAAAGCTTCTACAATAGAGGAAATAAAAGATAATAACTATGTATTAACACCAGGTAGATATGTAGGAACAGAAGAACAAGAAGATGATGGAATACCTTTTGAAGAAAAAATGAAAACAATAACAACTGAATTAAAAGTACAATTTGAAGAGTCTCATAAGTTGAAAGAAGAAATTAAGAAAAACTTGGAGGCTATTGGTTATGGAATTGACTGAAGTTTTTTTTGACACAAATTTTTTGAGAAGAAAAAATATAGATGATTTTTCAATATTTCATTTTGGAAGTCAATTTGAGGATTTTATAGATTTTTTAGGTACAAATGATGTAGTAGACTATTATAAAATAAATATATCCGAAATAACTATTGAAGAATTAAAAAAACAAATTAATGATAAATACAAAGAAGAATTATTAAAATTAAATGAATCATACAATAAATTTAAAAGAGTACATAATATTAAATTGAACGTAGATGAAAATTTTAAATATCATGAATTACTAGAAAAATTATTGAAGGAATATTTGGAATTCTATAATATTAATACAGTTGAAATAAAAAATCTTTCATTACAAAATCTCCTAAAAAGAGCTATTAATAAAAATAAACCATTTATTGGTGAAAATGGTAATTCAGACAAAGGTTTTAAAGATGCAGTGTTATGGGAGAGCATAATTGAATATGCAAAGAAAACGGAAAATAAAAGATTCATATTATTTACTAAAAATGTTCAAGATTTTCCAAGAGAGCTTGAAGATGAGTTTGAAAATCTTACAAATAAAAAAATAGAAATAGTAAATGAAATTTCTATAGTACAAGAAAAGATATTATTAGAGCAATCTAGAAATATAAAGGACATTTTGACATTAAACTGGCTTAAAGAAAATGTACAAATTCTAATTGATGAAATAAATTATTACTTAGAAAAGAGTGCTGAATGGAAAGGTTATCAAATAATGAAAATTGACAGAATAGAAGATTTAGTAAATAAAGGGAATAATTTTTATTCTTTTATGGTATTCAACATTGAAGATGAAACTGAATGGCAGTGGTATGTGGAAGTTAATTATAAAAACAACGAGATACACATAGATGAAATGATACCATGTGCATAAAGTAGTTTTATAAAAATAAATATGGTAGGTGAAATTGTGAAATTAACAGAAGTTAAATTAAAAGATGTTATCATAAGTGCTAATACGGGAGCAGATGCAATACAAAGAGCACCAATTGTTGATTATAATACAGGAATTAAATGCTTAAGAATTGGAGACATTTCTAATAAAAGAATGTATAACGATTGGGGATATACGAGTGTAAATGAAGATAATTATAAAAGATATAAACTGAGAAAAGGAAACATTATTATAGCGAGAACTGGAAGTACAGTAGGAATAAATAAATATATAGAAAAAGATTATAATGCTGTATATAATAATGGGCTAATTAGATTAGTAATTGATGAAACAAAATACAATAGTAGATTCATTTATTATATAATACAAATGAAAGAATTTAGAAATTACATAAATGGAATTGCATTTGGAACAACAGGGCAACCTAATATTCAAATCAATGATTTATTGAATTTTAGGTTTAGTGATATAACACTTGAAAAACAAAATAAAATTGTGAATATACTTGAAAATATTGATAAAAAAATAGAATTAAATAATCAGATAAATGATAATTTGTTTGAGTTGGGAGATAATTTATATTTTCAATATTTTACAAAATATAAAGATAAATTACCTACTGGATATAAGATAGTTAAATTAGGTGATGTCGTTAATAATTATGATTCTAAAAGAAAACCAATGTCTAGCAGAGAAAGAGAAAATCATAAAGGCAAATATCCATATTATGGTGCTACTTCAATAATTGATTATGTAGATGATTATATTTTTGATGATACATATTTGTTGATGGGAGAAGATGGGACAGTAAAAACAGATGAAGGCTATCCAGTATTACAATATATATGGGGAAAGAATTGGATAAATAATCATGCACATGTTCTAAAAGGAGAGAAGATTTCTACAGAATTTTTAGTTTTTGCTTTAAGAAAAATAAACATTGAAAGTATGATAACAGGAGCTGTTCAACAAAAGATAAATCAAGAAAACATGAATAAAATTGAATTTGTAATTGGAACAGAATCAAAGAATAGAGAATATGAAAATATATTTACTAATATTATGAATAAATATAAAAATATAATTGAGGAAAATAAAAGATTAGAACAATTACGAGATATATTATTACCCAAACTAATGAATGGAGAAATAAATTTAGATAAAATATAATATAAGGGGGAATATAAATGGAAATACCAAAAGTCAATTTACCAAAGATTGATATACCAAGAATTGAAATACCAGATTATAGTAACATTATTGAAAATATGGATTTACCTACTCAACATATGTTTTCAGATACACAGTTTGAAATTATAAAAAAATATATTCAGGAATTCGAGAAAACACTAGATAAAGAACATACAGTAGGTGTAATGCTTACTAACTTTGGACAATCTGTTTTAATGCAAGTAGAAGAAATTACATATGAAAAGTCTGTTGTTTTAGTATTCAAAGGAATAGTGAATGGACAAAAATCAACACTTATACAACATATTAATCAATTAAATTTCTTACTAACAGCGTTACCAATTGAAGAGGAACATCCTAAAAGAAAAATTGGATTTTCTGCGCCAGAATAATAGAAATTTAGTCAGACAAATTATGATTTGTATAAAAGGAGGAATATTATGAATTCAGATTATGAAAAGAAAAAACATCAACTTACTGGAGATACTATATGGAAAATAAACGATATTGACTTAGCTATAACAGATGGTGGATCATCAATTGTAAAAGATTTTATAGATGAAAATAAATATGATGATTATACTTTATCTATATATGATGAAATAACTAAAAATACAATTGAAATTGATGCAAAAATAAATGAAATGCCTATAATTGTTTCAATGGTATATAAAGTAGAACATGCAACACCGATGACTTTTATAGGTGTAAATAAATTAACAAAGTCATATGTTGTTGGTATGAATTTGACAAAGGGGCATATAGAATTTGGAAGCTATAGGTATATAAATGGAAAACTAAACAAAGTTGAGTAAACTATAATTTAGGGGGCAAATTATGTTTGATGAAGAAACACTAGAAAATATAACAATGGAAATGCTACAAAATCTAGAATATGAATGTATAAATGGATATGAAATGGAACGTACAGACTTTTCTAAAGTATTGCTAGAAGAAGATCTCTTTGATGCAATTGAAAGAATGAATAAAGGAATTGAATTTGAACAGATACAAGAAGTTATAAAAACAATTAGAAATTTAGACAACAACAACACTATATTAAACAATAAACAATTTACTAAATATTTACTAGAGGGAATTTCTGTACCGATTCAAGAAGATGGAGAAACAAAATATAAAACTATTAAAATAATAGATTTTGAAAATATCCAAAATAATACATTCAAAGCAATTAACCAATATACGATCATTGAGCATAGTGAAAAAAGACCAGATATAATTATATTTATAAATGGTATGCCTTTAGTTGTTGTTGAATTAAAATCAACAGTAAGAGAAGATGTTAAGTTAATTGATGGATACAATCAATTAAAAGGATATCAAGAAGTACATATACCATCACTATTTTATTATAATCAATTTATGATTGTAAGTGATGGAGTACAAGCAAGAGCAGGAACTATTACCAGTCCATGGAGTAGATTTTCAGAATGGAAAAAAGTAGAAGACACAGATGAAGTATTAGAGAATATGCCTACTCATAAAACTCTATTTAATGGAATGCTTAGAAAAGATAGATTATTAGATATTATAAGTAATTTCATATTGTGGAGTGAAGATAGTAAAATCCTATCAGCATATCATCAATATTTTGGAGTTAAGAAAGCAATTACAAGTACAGAAACAGCAATAGACAATAAAACAGGAAAAGCAGGATTACTTTGGCATACACAGGGAAGTGGAAAAAGCTTTTCAATGGTATTTTATGCAGGTAATATGATTAAAGTATTAAATAATCCAAGTATAGTAGTTGTAACAGATAGAAATGATTTAGATAATCAATTATTTAGTACATTTGCAAAATGTTCAGGTTATTTAAAACAAGAACCAGTACAGATAGAAAATAGACAAGATCTAAATGAAAAATTAGAAGGAAGAAAATCTGGTGGAATATTCTTCACTACATTACAAAAGTTTGAAGAAGAAACAGGAGTATTTAGCCGAAGAGATGATATTTTGGTTTTAGTAGATGAAGCACATAGAAGTCATTATGGATTGGATGCGACCATAAAATTTGATAAAACTAAAATGGAAGCATACAAAAAATATGGAACAGCAAAATATTTACACGATGCTTTTCCAAATGCAACATACATTGGATTTACAGGAACACCTGTTGAAACAAAAGACAAATCAACAACTAATGTGTTTGGAGATATAATAGATACATACGATATGACACAAGCAATTATGGATGGTGCAACAGTACCAATTATGTATGAATCAAGAATGGCTAGAGTTGGACTAAATCAAAAGATATTAGATGAGATAGATGATTATTACAATATGCTTGAAACAGAAGAAGGTATTGATGACTATAAAATAGCAGAGTCTAAAAAAGCAATGGCTACAATGAAACAAATAATAGAAGATCCAGATAGACTAGAATTGATAGTAAAAGATATTATAAAACATTATGAGAAAATAGAAACAAGTGTAGCTAATAAAGCAATGGTGGTAGCTTATTCAAGACAATCTGCATTTACAATGTATAATAAATTCTTAGAACTAAGACCAGAATGGAAAAATAAAGTTAATATGATAATAACATCTAATAATAAAGATGACGAAGATATGCAAAAAGCAATAGGCTCTAAAAAAGATAAAAAGCAGCTGGAAGTGAATTTTAAAGATATGGATTCTGAATTCAAAATCGCAATAGTTGTAGATATGTGGTTAACAGGATTTGATGTACCAGGACTTGGAACTATGTATATAGACAAACCTATGAAAGCACATAACTTAATACAGGCAATTGCAAGAGTTAATAGAGTTTATAAAGATAAAACTGGTGGACTAATTGTTGATTACATAGGACTAAAAAGATGGTTGCTGGATGCATTGAAAACATATACGAAGAGAGACCAAGGCAAAATTGTAGACAATAGTGAATTGGTAAAAGTTTTAAATGATAAAGTTGAATTAATCAGAGATTTATTTAAAGGATTCTATTATGGACATTTTGCTACAACAACAGATAGCGATAAGTATGAAATTATTATGGCAGGAGCGAACTTGATGCTCAAAACAGAAGAAATTAAAAAAGCATTTATGAAATATAGTTATGATGTTAAAAGTCTGTATGCTTTATGTACAGGAGCTTTATCACAAGAACTAAAAGATGAAATATTATTTTTTATAGCTGTAAGATCATTTATATCAAAATTAAGTGGAGATAAAATAGACGTTAAGGAGATAAATGATAATGTAGCAAAGATGTTAGAAAGAGCAATACAAGATGATGAGATGCTACAAATAGGTGAAGTACATAACAGCAATCAATTAGCGCTATTAAGTAATGAGATTTTAAATAAGTTAGCAAAAATGCAGAAGAAAAACATTGCAGTTGAGGTATTAAATAGAGCATTAAAAGAGTATGTAAATCAAATAGGGAGACAAAATGTTGTTATGATGGAAAAGTTCTCAACAAAGTTTCAAAAAATTGCAGCAACATATAATGAGAGGACAAGTGTAGAAGATATACAAAAAATAATTGAAGAATTAATAAACTTAAAAAATGAAATTGAAGAAGAATTAAAAGCAGGAAATGAATTTAATTTGTCATCAGAAGAAAAAGCGTTCTTTGATGCGTTAGGTGATGATCCAGAAGTTAAAGAACTAATGAAAGATGAAATCTTAGTTCAAATAGCAAAAGAACTTGTAGAAACTGTTAATAGTAATATGACAATAGATTGGGATATTAGAAAAGATGCAAGAGCCAAAATGAGAATTGAAATTAAGAAACTTTTGATTAAATATAATTATCCACCTAACAAAAGTGAAAAAGCAGTTCAAACTGTTATAAGACAAGCTGAGTTAAAATGTAAAGAGATGATAGGATAAATGAATAATGAAATAAATGATGTTTTTGAGGATATAAACAATATATTTATAAACAAATTACAAGAAGCTCGAGAAAAGACAAATGATTCTATAGAAATTGAATTATTCAATGATTGTATTGATACTTATAAACGTGCATATAGGCTAGTAGATAATAATAGATTATTGGATGGAATAGTACTAACAAGGAATGCATTTGAATTAATGATGATGCTATTTGGAATTAGAATAGATGCAAATGTAAGAAAAGAATATTGTAAAGAAGATAGTTATGAGTGTTATCTTGAAAGAAGAAAGATAAATAAAAAAGCAAAGGATTATTTATCACAAAGTTATTTAAGAAAAATAATATTAAAAAAATATGAGAACATAGAAGAAGATTATAACAAAATATATAATGTCTTATCTAAATTTGCACATCCAACAATTCATAGGAATATGCTAAGATTTTTTGAAAGAGAAAAAACAGATGTCGCTTTATTATATCTTAATGTAATAATGGTTTTACCAATTTTATTTTTAGAAATACTTTATGAAGAAAATATAATAGTTGATGAAACTTTTCGAGATTTAGCAATATTTAAATATATTATAGAAAAGCTTACTTTAATTTATTTTTGCAATTATGTGTATAAAGATAAACTAAAAGAGGCAAATAAATATGCATTTTTAGATATTAATAAAGATTATTATAATAAGATGGAAGATATAATAAAAAAAGAGCTCAAAGAAATTGAAAAAGAATCAATAGATAATCAAGAAAAATATAAACAAGCAATAGAAAAAGTTTTGTCAAAAGTTGAATATTATAATATTGCTAAAAAATTAAAAGATTTAAAGCTAATTAATGGAGAGAAAGAATGAAAATAAAATGTTTGAATTGTAATGAAATTATTAAATCAAAATACAGACATGACTTGGTAAGCTGTAAATGTAATAATTGTTATATTGATGGTGGACAAGATTACTTACATTTTGGTGGAAATGATTTTAATAAAATCTTAATTATTTTTGATGATGGTACAGAGATATTAGCAAGTGATGAAGAGGAATATAAAAACAAATATGATGAATGGGATGATAATAGGATAAAGGAGTTAGCTAATAATGAAAGCATTAACAATTAAACAGCCTTGGGCAACTTTAATAATGCAAGGTGATAAAAGATTTGAATTTAGAAGTTGGCAAACAAAATATAGAGGAGATTTATTAATACATGCAGGAAAAGGTATAGATAAAGAAGCAATGAAAAGATTAGAAAAATATCTTCCAAAAGAATTACCATATGGAAAAATTTTAGGGAAAGTAAAATTAGTAGATTGTATAAAGATGTCTCCAGAATTCAAAGAATTATTGTTAAAAGAAAATAGAGATATTTATACTAAAAGTTCTTTTCAAGAAAACTATGGATGGCAAGTGTCAGATGTTGAAGTATTTGAAAATCCAATAGATGTAAAAGGTCATTTAAGTTTATGGGAATATAACATGTAAAAAAATAAAAATATCAATAAAATTTGAGAGATTTTCTCAAAGATATTGATATTTTTTAAATTTTAGCATATAATATATAAAGTAAAGGAGGATTTTAAAATGTTAATAAGATTTAGTTTTAAAAATTTCAAATCTTTTAAAAATGAAAATTGTTTAGATATGGAAGCAACATCACTAAAAGAACATGAATATAATGTTGCTAAAATTGATAATGGTGAATATTTAAAAGTATCTGCAATTTATGGCGCTAATGCTAGTGGAAAAACTAATGTGTTACAGGCTTTTGATTATATGAAAAAGAGAATATTAGTAAGTGATGACTCTAAAAAGAATTCTCCAATAGATGAAGAAAATGTATATAGCTTTATGATAAATAATGATCCAATTGCTTTAGAAGTAGAAATATTAGCCAAAAACAATAAAATATATAAGTATGGTTTTGAAGTTTTAAAAGATACAATAATTTCAGAGTGGCTATTTGAAAAAAGAGTAAATAAATTTTATTCTATTTTTGAAAGAGAGAATAATAATGTATCGATGAAACCTAATAAAATTTCAGATTTAGTAAATATAGATGAAAGAACATTATTCTTAAATATATATAGCAAAATAGATAGAAATAACGAAGATTTTAGTAATGTATATGATTGGTTTGTAAACAGCACATATTTAGATTTAGGTAATCCTAATTTTGAAAGATTTATTAATAATAGAGTTTCTCTAAAAATATTAAGTGATGAAAATTATAAAAAAGAATTATTAAAATTCATAAAAACTTTTGATTCTGGAATCGAAGGAATAAAAACCACGCCAGATTCAATTGAAGCTGTAAAAAGCAATAACGGAATAATAG
>CAKPKU010000054.1 GCA_934167365.1 uncultured Clostridia bacterium | reverse complement strand
AAATATCCAGATGAAACTGAGGTAGTTTTTTCTGATATTAGAAAGAAAGATAATGGAGAAGAATATATTAGAGTTTCTTTTGAAAGACCTACTGAACATGGATTTGATACTGTTGTTTTTGAACTCCCAAGCTATAAAATAATTGAAAGAAATGGACAATATTCAGATGAAGAAGTAGAAGAATTTAAGCAAATAGTTGAAAGAGGAGCTAATTTGTTTTTTAAATATGCGCGTGAAGGAGGTCTTAAACTTGCCTAGTTTATTAGAAATAATGCGGATACAAAGTTTATTTTTGGTCAAATGAGCTTAATGAACCTATTCATGTCCATGTTTCAAAAGGAAAGCCATCTAAAAATTCTACTAAAATTTGGTTAACTAAAAATGGCAAATGTATATTGGCAAGTAATTCAAGTCATATTTCAAATCAGGACTTAAGCCGATTATTTGAAATTATTGAGCTAAACTATTTTAGAATTATGGCAAAGTGGAAGGAAACACAACAAACTGATGAAATTAAATTTTACTGCTAATTTAATGAGACTTATTTTTAATATATGAGCAGACTATGAAAATATATAAAATTTATAGTTTGTTTTGAAATAGAACAGGCAACAAAGTAGAGAAAAACAAACTTAAAACATAAAGTAGATTTAGTGGAAGAAAAAAATAAATTAAAATGGGTATATATAAATAAGGAATTATTAGATAATTCTAAATTTGCAGGAAACTATAATATACCTCATATAATAAGGCAGATAAAAGTATATTTAAAGAATGGTACAGACATTGATAAATATTAGAATAGGAGAAAAATTGAATTGAAAGTTATAACCTTATGTGGAAGTTTAAGATTTAAAAATGAAATGATGGCGGTTGCAGAAAAAATGGCATTAGAAGGATATTGTATTCTTACCCCAGTATATCCAGTATCAGAAAACATAGAGAGAACAGAAGAACAATTAATAAAATTGAAAGATGCTCATTTTAAAAGAATAGAATTATCAGATGCTATATTGGTAGTAAATATAAATAATTATATTGGAGAAAGTACAAATTTAGAAATAGATTATGCAAAAAAATTAGGAAAAGAAATTATATATTATACCAATTTGATAGGAAATAATTAAAGTGATAACTTACGATTTATAAAGCAGATAGTTTATTGAAAATTATCTGCTTTTGTGATATAAAAAAGATAACAAAAAATAATAATTTAAGAGGGTAATGTTATGAATTTAATTTTTTGTATTATGGGTTTAGTAGGTGGACTATTATGCTGCATGGGAGATCTGCTCTTCGATTTAAAATGAAAAGGTAATGAAAAATTAGGAACATCAAAAAATATTGATAGCAATTGGAGTAAAATGGCTGAATGGAGGTTCGGAGCATCTATTATATGTGCAATGTTTGGAGTAATACTGATAGGCTTCGAATTTTATGCGATAGCAGATATGATTAGAGAAAATAATATAATACTATCAAATATAATTTTAATAACAGGATTTATAGGTTGCATAGGAGGATTATTTATTCATTCTTTGTTATGTATTCAAGCAGTTATCTATAAACGAATTACTGATAATGGTAAAACGAATTTTGAACTTGCTGATAATAATACTGTATAAAAAATGGAGAGCCAAAATATATAAAATTTATAGCTTGTTTTGAAATAGAACGGGAAAACATTGATGAATGGCAATTTTCAAGAAATTGGAAGTTGCTATTTTTGTGTATTTTAAACATATCTAAGATTATCTATTATAAATTAATAGTATTAAATAATACTTGGAATTAAGAAAATACAAGGTAAAAATAAATATAAACTTACCAAATAATGAAACTTTTTTTTGATTAAATATGTCTTATATATATATCAAGTTTGCAAATAAGATATCATGATAGGAGGAAATAAGGATGGATGAACTAGTGAAAAAAGCACAACATGGAGATAAAGAAGCCTTTACTGAACTTATATTATTATTAAAAGCTGATTTATACAAGATAGCAAAGACAAGAATAAAAAATGATGAAGATATATATGATGCAATACAGGAAACAATGATTATAGCTTTTAATTCAATAAAAAAATTAAAAAAAATAGAAAGCTTTAAATCATGGATAATCAAAATTTTAATTAATACAAGTAATAATCTATATAAAAAAACAAGTAAAAACAACACTATATCATTGGAAAAGGTTGAAGCTTATAGTTCCTTAAATTATTCTGACTACGATAAGGTTGAAACAATATTAGATTTCAATTTTATTTTAAAGAATTTTAAATATGAAGACAGAATAATTATTATTCTATATTATATGGAAAAATTTACTGATAAAGAAATTGGAGAGATATTAAAGCTAAAAGAAAATACTGTTAAAACAAAAAGAACAAGAATAAAGGAACACATTAAAGAGATTTTTAAAGAAGGAGGTCAAGAGCTTTATGGACAAATTAGATAAAAAATTATATAAAGACTTAAATAGTAAGATAGAAATTCCAGATGAACTTGATACAGTTATAAAAAAAGGATTAAATAAAAAGAAAGCAAATGCTTCAATTTTAAAAAAAGTTGCATCATTTTTTATTATAACTTTTATAGCTTCAGGTATAGTTTTTGCAGGAAGTGTAGTGTATGAGAAAAATATATGGAAAGAGCCACAAAGAGTTGTTGTCGAATCTGCGAAAGATAGTACAAATCAAAATGAATTTAGACAAAATACAATGTCTGAAGATGAGGCAAGAAAAAAAGCAAGTGAGATATTAGAAAAATTTGAATATAAAGATGAAAATATAAAAGAAATAGAACTTCAAAACCATATTGATGATTACGATTCAAGTTGGCATATTATAACTGAACAAAATACTAATATATTTATTGATGCTAATGGAGATGGGTCATTTAGTATAAGTAATGGTAATATTTATAAGGATATAAAACATTATCGAACAACAAAAGAAGAGGCAGTAAATACTGCAAGAGAAATAGCACAAAAGTACGGATACGATATTGAAGATTATGGTTATGTAAGTGTAAATTCAAACTTAAATTCAGATAAAGAGTCATATATATATAATGTTACCTTTTGTAAAGAATATGATGGTATAAGAAATCCGTATGAAAGTATTTTTATTTTATTTATTCCAGAAATAAATGTAGTAGAAAGTTTTATGTTTTCTAACAAAAAATTTGAAAATAATACTGTTGAGATTACAAAAGAAAAAGCAGAAGAAATCGCTTTGAATGAAGACAATAAACTTAGTACAAAGTATAAAATGTATGAAATAGAAAAAGTGGAAACAGAATTAAGAATAGTATCAATGAATGGATATGCTAACTTTAGGGCAAATGAATATGAACAATTACATGAGCAAACTTCTGGAAACTATTCATATGAAAAATGGGTATTTTATCGTACAGAGCCACGAATTAGAAAGGCTTGGGTAGTAAAAATAATATATAAAATTCCTAATGATGTAAATAAATTTGATGGAGATTATAATATGAATGATGAAAAATTTAGCTATTTTATCGATGCAACTACTGGAGAAGTTATAGGTGGAGAAAGTGTCTCTTAATTGGAGAAATAAGTACATGCTAAAGTAAAATTATTTAAACAAGGAAAATTTATTGTATAGTTATATAATTAAAAATTTATTTTATAAATTAATCTATTGTTAGTGCGATTAATTTATGGTAAAATAAAAATGCATACAATTTGTGTATTGGAGCATTATCCACGAATTATATTGTAGACCCAATTTTATTGGTTATTGTATGCATATAAAGAGAGCAATTATGCTCTCTTAAATATATTAACTAAAAGGAGTAGAAAATAAAATATGTGGATTAGCTATTTTTTTCAAATACAAAGTAAATATAGTATGAGAGTGAGTTTTAAAAATCCATTAGTTATTCGATTTGATGGAAAAGATGTAACAAAAAATAAAAATTTGGATTTATTAAATAATTATAAAGGAAGTTTTAGAAACAATTTAGAAAAAACAGCAGAATTTTTTACCAGAAGATATCAATGTTTATCAATATTAGGTTCAGATGAAATAAGTTTTATTTTTACAAATCCAATATCAGTAATAAGTGATTTAGATAAAGAAAATTGTACTGGATCAAATGAAATAATAGCACTATTCTCACAGTATTTTTTTGACTATTTTAATCAATGTGATAATAAAATAAAAACATTTTGGCACGGTAAATGTTTTTCAATAAATAAAGATAAAATAAATTCATATATAAAATTTAGATCAGGTATCATAAAAAACGTAATGACAACATATTTCTTATCAAAAAATAATGTAAGAATGGGAAATATCAAACAAGAAAAGAGAGTTGCTGAATGTAAAAAAATGGAAGGATATGAAATATTAGAAGATACACAAGATGGAATATTATATTTTGATGGAGATAGAATAGATATAAATGAATTTTACAATGGCAATATAAAAAAGATAAAAAGCATTACAAATGAATATAAGGATTTGTATGTTGATTTAATGGATTTTTAATTTTATATTATAAACAACAGCCTAAATAGTAATTAAATAACTATTTAGGTTTTTTATATAATAGGAAATGAAAAGGAATAGAAATCAAATAATAATTTCTAACTTATATGGTACTAAGCTATATACATAGGCATAAACTGATTTAATAATAAATTTGACATTGTTTAACATTTTTTAGAAGGTAATTGGCTATTATATAGAAAGACATTGTCAAAACATTAAAAAGTAATATATATGAAGATGATGTATACTAGTTATAAAATGTGATTATAATTAGTAATGCAATATTTATATAAAAAAATTGTTAATACTGGAAAAAAATGTAGAAAAGTATTGACAATTTTTTATATCCAGAGTATACTAATATACTGATACGGTATATTAGTATAGAAAGGAAGTAATACATATGAAGGAAGAACAAATATTGGCTTCGGCAAAAAGCCTATTCACTAAATATGGATTTAAAAAAGTATCTATGGATGAAATTGCAAGCGATGCAGGTGTAACCAAAAAAACGGTTTATACTTATTTTTCAAGTAAAGAAGAGCTTTTAAAATATTGCATAAAAGAAGAGCTAGAAAATATGAGAAAAATAATAGAAAATGTAGAGTCTAAAAAATTAGATTTTATGGAAACTGTACACCAAGTGATATACAATTTATTAAAATACAAAAAAAATTGTAAATTTTTAAAAATGCTATTTAATGAATCAGAATTACTAAAAAATGATAGATTAAAGGAAAATTTAAAAATAGTAGATAAAGAAATTCAAAATTATATAAGAAAAGAGCTAGAGCTTGCAATTCAAAAAGATAAAATAGAAGTTCAGAATATAGATATTATGACTTTCTTAATATACAAAATGTATATAGCACTAATGATAGATTGGAATGAAGATTACAAAAAATTAGATGAAAAGGAAATTGCAGATAATATATTGCATTTCTTAATGAATGGATTAAAAAGAAAGGAAGTTGAAAAAAATGCAGAATAAGAAATTTTTTAAAATTATTATTTTTATAGTTGTATTATGTATTCCAATAATATACAGTTTCTTCTATTTAAAATCATATTGGGATCCATATGGAAATTTAACTGATATGAAAATAGCAATTGTAAATTTAGATAAAGGGGTAGATGGAACTAACCAAGGAAGTGAGTTAGTAAAGGAATTAAAAGATAAAGATGTTATGAATTTTTGTGAAGTAAGTGAAGATGAGGCAACAGAAGGACTACAAAACGCTGAATACTATGCAACAATAACAATTCCAAGTGATTTTACAGAATGTTTAAATAGTGCAAAAGAGGAAAATAAAAAAGTTGCAACAATAACATATTCACCAAATCAACAAAGTAATTATTTAGCATCACAAATAATCAATAAAGTAGTAACTGCAACAGAAATGCAATTACAAAGTAAAGTTGGAAAAGAAGTTGTATCAACACTATCAGATACTTTAGCAGAAGTTCCAGATAGTTTACAAGATATATCAGATGGAGCAAATAAAATATATGATGGTATATCTGATTTAAATAGTGGACTAAAAGAATTAAATAGTGGAATTGGTCTATTAAATAGTAAATATACAGATTTTGATAATGGAGTAAAAAGTGCATATGCAGGTAGCTCAAGTTTAAATAATGGTGTATCACAAGTAAATGAAGGTGTTGCAAGTTTAGAAATTGGAGCATCAACATTAGATGATGCAATAGCACAAATAAATGCAGGTGTAGATAGTATATCTTCAAATGGAGGAGATAAAATATCTGTTTTAACACAAGGTATTGAAGACTTAAATACTGGAGCAACTGGAGTGAATAATGGTGTGCAAGGTTATACACAAAATACTGATGCACTTACACAAAAAGTTCAAGATTATACAACTTTAGTAAATACATTTGATGATAAACAAAATCAATTATTACAATCAATAATACAATATGACCAAGCAATAAATGGAACAGAAGTTACAAATAAAAATATAAATGAAATGGCTAAAAATGCAAAAGCAATATTATCTGAGAAAGAAAAATATAAAGTAGTAGAAAACGGTAATACACTTGCTGAAAAATCAAAAGCATTATCAGCACAAAGTGAGGGGTTAAGAGCAGGATCACAATCACTTAATGCAGGAACAGAAAAATTAAAATCAAGTTCATCTGAAATTACAAGTTTAATGGGAAAAATAGGAACATTAAAAACAGGTCTAACATCTGTAAAAAACGGAACAGAGACTTTAACAAATGGTCTTTCAACATTAAAACTTGGTGGTACTCAAGTACAAAGTGGAGCACAATCACTTGAAACAGGATTAAAAACATTAAGTACAAGTTCAGAAACAGTTAAGGATTCTTTAAACAAATTAGATGAGGGAAGTAATTCAGCAGTAGAAGGTAGCCAAACTTTATTAGAAGGTGTTGATACATTTAAAACAGAAATTAATAACGGATTGGAAGAATCTAAAACAGAGCTTACAAAACTAAATGGATTGAATGACTTTGTGTCAGATCCAGTAAAAATTGAAGAAAAAGATTATGGTGAGGTAAGTTCATATGGTATAGCATTTACACCATTATTTATATCTATTGGATTATGGGTTGGTGCATTGATGTGTTACGTTGTTTTATATTATGACCAAAAACATAGATTTGGAAGATTGGATTCAGATGCTAAAAATAAAATTTTACAGAACTTATTATATATTGGAATTGGTATAGCAGATGGTATATTTACAGGATTAATATTAAAATTAGGATTAGGTTTTGATGTTTCAAATACAGCAGTATATTTATTAGAATGCGGTGTTGTTGGAGCAGTATTTATGACAATAATACAATTCTTAATTAGAAATTTCGGTGATATTGGTAAATTCCTAGCATTAATTGTATTAGTACTTCAGCTTGCAGCAGCAGGAGGAACATTCCCTGTAGAAACAATTGATAAAGGATTTAGATTTTTAAATCCATTATTACCAATGACATATACTATAAAGGTATTTAAAGAATGTTTAATTTCAACAAGTACAAACTTTATTGGTAAAAATACTTTAATACTAATTAGTATAGCAGTAGTATTGGGATTAATAACTTTAGGTGTTGAAATAATAAAGAATAAAAAAGAAAATAAAAAAGCTTAATAAATAATAAAAAACTTCAATGTTAAAGATATGCTTAATACAAATATGCATAATTAAACATTGAAGTTTTTTATTTTATATATTATTTGCTAATTCTATAAAGAAGTTTATAGAAAAAATAGTATTTAACACAATGTTTACATAAGATTGACTTATTTGTATAAAATTGGCATAATAAACCTATAAACATCATAAGTGAAAGGAGGTATCCCATATGGGATATCACATTGTAAAAGGATTGTTGTCAATAGTTGGTTGGATTTTAAGAGGCGTTTGGAATTTGCTTTTTAAGCCAATATTTGTATGGCTTGAAGAAGCGATTATATCGCTATTAATGAAAACTGGAGTTTCAAGATTAGCCGCTAGAGCAATCTTATCTGCTGTAATGATAGGATTAATACTTATAATTATAGTCCTATTTTCATAAAGACAACACAAAAAAAAGCTAGGAACTCCTAGCTTTTTTTTTAAATTCTTTCATGAATTGTTCTACGAATTACATCTAATTGTTGTTCTCTTGTTAATTTTATAAAGTTAACAGCATATCCAGAAACACGAATTGTAAGTTGAGGATAATTTTCTGGATGTTCCATAGCATCTTCTAATAATGCACGATTAAATACATTTACATTAATGTGATGTCCTGTTTGCATGAAGTAACCATCTAACATACTTACTAAATTATTTACTTGTGTTTGTGAATCATTTCCTAAAGTATTTGGTGTTATTGCAAATGTAAATGAAATACCATCTTCTGAATATTCATATGGAAGTTTAGCTATTGTATTCATAACAGCTAATGCACCATTTGAATCTCTTCCATAAAGAGGGTTAGCACCAGGTCCAAATGGAACTCCTGCACGACGTCCATCTGGTGTATTTCCAGTAGCTTTACCATAAACTACATTTGATGTTATTGTTAAAACAGAAAGTGTTGGTTTGGCATCTCTGTATATGATGTGTTTTTCTAATTTTCTTTCAAATTCTTTAACAATATTTACAGCAATTGAGTCAACTCTGTCATCATCATTTCCATATTTTGGATAGTCGCCTTCAACTATATAGTCAACAGCTAAACCTTCTTCATTTCTTACAACTTTTACTTTTGAATATTTTATAGCAGATAGTGAATCAGCAACAACTGAAAGTCCTGCAATACCACATGCCATAGTTCTTAAAATTTCTTTATCATGTAAAGCCATTTCTAATGCTTCATATGAATATCTATCATGCATATAATGAATTGCATTTAATGCTTTAATATAAATTTTAGCAACATATTCCATCATATCATCGAATTTTTCCATAACTTCATCATAGTCTAAATATTCTGATGTTATTGGTCTGAATTTTGGACCTATTTGTTTTCCAGATATTTCATCTCTACCACCATTTATTGCATATAATAAAGTTTTTGCTAAGTTAGCTCTTGCACCAAAGAATTGCATTTGTTTACCAATTTTCATTGCAGATACGCAACAAGCAATACCGTAATCATCACCAAGAGTTACTCTCATTAAATCATCATTTTCATATTGGATAGCTGATGTATCAATTGAAATTTTTGCACAAAAATCTTTAAATCCTTGTGGTAAGTTTTTAGACCAAAGAACTGTTAAATTTGGCTCTGGAGCAGGTCCTAATGTTCTTAATGTGTGTAAAACTCTGAAAGAATTTTTTGTAACTAAGGTTCTTCCATCAACACCCATACCACCAATGCTTTCTGTAACCCAAACTGGGTCTCCGCTAAATAATTCGTTATATTCAGGAGCACGTAGGAATCTAACAAGTCTTAATTTCATAACAAAATGATCCATTAATTCTTGAGCTTCTTCTTCTGTTATAACTCCATTTTCTAAATCTTTTTCAATATATATATCTAAGAAAGTAGATGTTCTTCCTAAGCTCATTGCAGCACCGTTTTGGTCTTTAACAGCTCCTAAATATCCAAAGTATAACCATTGAATAGCTTCTTTAGCATTTGATGCTGGTTTTGAAATATCAAATCCGTATTTTTCAGCCATTTTCTTTAAATCTTCTAATGCAGCAATTTGGTCATGCATTTCTTCACGAGCTCTAATTACATCATATGTGAATTCATCTCTGTCATATGTTTCCATATCTTTCTTTTTAGCTTCTATTAATGCATCAACACCGTATAATGCAACTCTTCTGTAGTCACCTATAATTCTTCCACGACCATATCCATCAGGAAGACCTGTTATTAAGTGTGAGCTTCTTGCAGCTCTAATGTCTGGTGTGTATACTGCAAAAACACCATCATTATGTGTTCTTCTTAAAGCATGATAAATTCTAGATGTTTCTTCATCAACTTTTAAACCATAAGCTTCGCAAGATTTTTCAACTATACGAATACCACCATTTGGCATAATAGCTCTTTTTAAAGGTTTGTCTGTTTGAAGACCAACTATATCTTCTAAGTCTTTGTCAATGTAACCTGCATCATATCCATTTATTGTAGATGGAGTTTTTACATCAGCTTCTAAAACACCACCATTTTCTCTTTCTTTTTTGTATAATTCAAGAACTTCACTCCATAGTTTTCTTGTCTTTTCTGTGGCATTAGCTAAAAATTCTTCATTTCCTGTATAAGGTGTATAGTTTGCTTGAATGAAACTGCGAACATCGATTTCTTTTGTCCATTCACCACTTTTATTAAAATTTTTCCATTGTTCAAAATCCATGATTACCTCCTATAAAGTTAAAATAAAAATTATATATTTGTATTGTTTTGATTTCCAAAAAATAATATAACATAGCTAAGATTTATTATCAACAAAATTCATTAAAAAGATACATTTATCATGTGACAAATATAAATAATAAAAATATGTAAAATGATTTATTGGTGTCAAGAAGTTTCGGAAAATAATCCGAGAATATAATAATTTTTACGAAACATAAAGATAATATGAGTT
>CAKPKU010000053.1 GCA_934167365.1 uncultured Clostridia bacterium | reverse complement strand
TTTTGCTTGCATAGCTCAGTAGGCAGAGCACTACCTTGGTAAGGTAGAGGTCACCAGTTCGATTCTGGTTGTAAGCTCCAAAACAAGAGAAAAACACAAAATAATACATTTGGGTTATTCTCTTTATTTTGTAATATGATAGTAATAAAACAAATAATCGAAAGGAATTGATAAAATGAAGATAGGAATAGTAGGTCTTCCAAATGTCGGTAAAAGCACATTATTTAATGCAATAACAAAAGCAGGAGCAGAATGTGCAAATTACCCATTTTGTACAATAGAGCCAAATGTAGGAGTTGTACCAGTACCAGATGAAAGAATAGACAATTTAGCCAAAATGTACAAACCAGAAAAAGTAACACATGCAATAATAGAATTTGTAGATATAGCAGGATTAGTAAAAGGTGCAAGCAAAGGAGAAGGATTAGGAAATAAATTCTTATCACATATAAGAGAAGTAGACAGTATAGCACAAGTTGTAAGATGTTTTGAAGATCCAAATGTAGTCCATGTAGATGGAAGCATAGATCCAATAAGAGACATAGATACAATAAATTTAGAGCTAATATTAGCAGATTTAGAAACTGTAAATAAAAGATTAGAAAGAGCAAAGAAAAATTTAAAAGCAGACAAAAAATATCAAGCAGAAATAGATATATTACAAAAAATAAAAGAAGCTCTAGAAGCAGGAAAAACAGCTAGATCAATAGAGCTAAATGAAGAAGAAAGTGAACTAATAAAAGATGCATTCTTATTAACAATAAAACCAACTTTATACATAGCAAATGTTTCAGAAGAACAATTAGCGGATGTAGAAAATGACAAATATATAAATCAAGTAAAAGAGCTTGCAACAAAAGAAAATGCAGAAGTAATTCCATTATGCATAAAAATAGAGGAAGAATTAGCAAGTTTAGATGATGAAAATGAACAAAAAGAAATGTTAGAAATGTTAGGATTAGAAGAATCAGGACTTGATAAAGTAATAAAATCAAGTTATGATCTGTTAGGATTAATGTCATTTTTAACAGCAGGAGAGCCAGAAGTTAGAGCATGGACAATAAAAAAAGGAACAAAAGCACCTCAAGCGGCTGGAAAAATTCACTCTGATATAGAAAGAGGATTCATAAGAGCAGAAGTAGTTTCATATGATGATTTAATAAAAGAAGGTTCAATGAATGCAGTAAAGGAAAAAGGTTTACTACGATCAGAAGGAAAAGATTATATTATGCAAGATGGCGATATAGTTTTATTCAGATTCAATGTATAAAATAAAGACACAAATAAATACTGCAAAAGGTTTTATTTGTGTTTTTTATATAAATAAGAAAACAATCAGTAAAAATACAAAAATTACACTTGAATGTATCACAATAAATGAAAAATTTATAATAAAAAATTGCAAAAGAATGGAGAAAATATGAAAAAAGAAAAAAATTACAATTTAATAAAGAAAATTATTATTATAATAAGTATAGCAATTATATCGCTAATACCAAATATAATTAGTAAAAATGTGGTATTAGCAGATTCAGGTTTTGGAACCAGCTATGATAGTGGCGGAAGTAGTTATAGTGGAGGTAGCTATGATTATGACTATGATTACGATAGTGGTGATTATAGTAGTGATGATTCGGGTGATATTTCAATGTTTGCAGCAATAGTAGGTTTTACAATTTTTATAATAATTATTGTGGCAATATGTATGGGATCTAGCACATCTAACCAATCTACAAGTGGTGTTGTACCAAGTAAGTCATTGCCAGATGAAAATGCTATTGAAAATAAAATAAAATCATATATACCAAACTTCAATAAACAAGAATTCTTAGATAATGGATATAGTATTTACAAAGATGTACAAAATGCATGGATGAACTTTAAGCTAGAAGATGTTAAAGATGAAATAACAGATGAATTATATAATATGTATGAATCACAATTAACAACACTAGAAGTAAAAGGTGAACAAAACATAATGAAAGATTTCAAAGTAGTAAAATCATATTTAAAAGATGCTGTAGTACAAAACAATACAATCACAATAACAACAGGATATGTAATACAAATGTATGATTATATAATAGAAAAATCAACAGGAAAAGTTATAAGAGGCTCATCAAACAACAAATTAAAAATAGTTTATGAAATGAAATTTAGAAGAACATTAGATGAAAGTGCTAAAATTGACAAGTGTCCAAATTGTGGAGCTAAAATAGATATGAATACTTCAGGAATATGTGAATATTGTGGATCTAAATTAGTATCAGAAAATACAAAATGGGTACTTACAGAAAAGAAAACAATAAGACAAGAAACAATTTAATAACATTAAACAATTTGAGAATGAAATATAATTAATTTTCATTCTCAAATATTAATATATGTATGGAGTAAAAATTATGAAAAAAAAGATAAAGAATATATTAAAAAAAATTATTATTACAATAGTGACTGTATTATCTGTAACAATGATATTTTCTATTGTAAATGAAAATCCTACATTTGCAGATTCAGGTCATGGTACTAGTCATAGCAGTAGCCACAGTAGTCATAGTAGCAGTAGTAGTTCAAGAAGCAGAAGTTCAAGTAGAAGCTCTAGCAGAAGTTCAAGCTCTAGTAGTTCAAGTGGTGATCCTGTATCAGCCTTTATTACAATAATAATATTTATAATTATTATTACTGTAATATTATCGAAAAAAAACCAACATGTAAAAGTTGTAGTTAATAAAAAAGATGAGAAAGAAGTAGAAGATGAAATCAAAAAGTTGATACCAAACTTTGATAAATATGCATTCCTAAAAGAAGGATTTAACATATACTATGATATTCAAATGGCGTGGATGAATTTTAAACTTGAAGATATAAAAGATAAAGTAACAGATGAAATTTATAATATGTATGAATCACAACTATCAACATTAGAAGTAAAAGGTGAACAAAACATAATGAAAAATATCAAATTAAAACGTAGTTATTTAAAAGATGTATCAAATCAAAATGGAACAATAACAATCAAAACTGGATATATAGTTGAAATGTATGATTATATTGCAGATATAGAAACAAAGAAATTAATAAGAGGCGAAGATCATAAAAAGATGAGAGTAGTATATGAAATGAGCTTTAGAAAAACCTTAAATGAAAATGACAAAATAGATCATTGCCCAAATTGTGGAGCAAAATTAGAAATAAATAGTTCAGGAGTATGTGAATATTGTGGCTCAAAAGTAGTATCAGAAAATACAAAATGGGTATTAACAGAAAAAAAAGTAATGGAACAAGATTATATATAAAATAAATTAGGATATAGCTAAATATGCTATATCCTAATAAAAGAAAGGTTGATATAATATGAATAGTAATTTAGAAGAATTATTAAAACAAGATTCTGAATTTTCAGAAGCAAAATTTAAATCAAAAGTTGAAAATATATTTGTTCAAATAAAATTGTCAATAGTAACAGGAAAAACAGAAAAAATTCATCATTTTGTAAATGAAGAAACATATCAAAAAATATTAAAAAAGGTAGAAGATGACAAAATAAATAATAGAATTCAATTATATGATGAATTAAATGTTGCAGATATACAAATTTTAAATATAGAAGAGCTTGAAGAAAGCTTTAAAATAGAAGTAAATATACATTCAAAAGCTTTAGAATATTACATAGATCGTGATACAAGAAAATATATATCAGGTTCAGGAGATAGATATAATAGAAAAGAAAGAATAAGTAAAGTAATATTTTCAAAAGATAAAAATACAGAAGAAATGGGAGTTGCAAGAAAATGTCCATCTTGTGGTGCAAATATAGATGTAAATAAAAATGGAAAATGCGAATATTGTGGAACAATATTTAATTTAAAAAATTATGATTGGATTATTACAAGTATGGATATATAAATTTTACATTGGAGGAAACTTATGAATATAAAAAAAGAATATTTTATAACTGATGATAATGTAGAGCTATTTGGACTATTGCATACAAGTGATAAAAAGACAGAAAAAGAAGTTATAATATCAACACATGGCATGGGAAGTAATTGTATGAAAAAAAGAGATGATATTATAGCACAAAAAATGACAGAAAATGGAATATCATATTTTACATATAATAATAGGGGTTATGGAATGATAAATTCCGTAAACAAAGGTAAAGAAAAAATCTTACAAGGAACAGCATATGAAGATATAGAAGACTCATATTATGACATTCTAGGAGCAATAAACCATATGATAAATTTAGGGTATGAAAAAATTCATTTGCAAGGACATAGTTTAGGATCTACAAAAACAGTATATACATATAATAAATTACAAAAAGAAAATAATATGGAAGTGTTAGAAAAGATAAAATCAATTATATTATTATCATTGGTTGATATTCCATCAATAATGAATTATTTTATAAAACAAAGCGGATTAGATATTATTAAAATAACACAAGAAAAAATTGAAAATGATGAGCTTGACTATATAATAAATACAAAAGTACCATTTTTACCTTTAGTAAGTGTAAAAACATTCTTAAGATATTACAAAAACAATGAAACATTTGATTTTGCAAAATATAAAAAAGATAATTTTCAATTTGAAATATTAAATAATATAAAAGTACCATTATACATGAGATGGGGAAATGTAAATGAATTAATAGAGCTTCCAGCAGAAGAATTAGTAAAATTGATGAATGAAAAAATAAAAAATGATAAAAAAGATATTAATTTTATAGATAGTGCAACTCATAACTATAAAAATAAAGAGCAAATACTTGCAGGTGAGATATATGCATTTATTAAAGAACTATAGTAAAATATATTTTATAGTAATAAAAAAATGATATTTGTATATAAAAATAATTACTCATTAATTTTATATGTGATGAAAAAATTGTTAAAATATCAATTAATTTAGTCAATAGATTAAATTCACTTATATGTCAGAATTTATCATTATATAATAAAAAAAATAGATTCATGGATATTGTATAATACAATTTGACCATGAATCTATTTTTTGGATTTTAGAAGTCCGTTTCCAGATTCAATACAGTCTGACAACCATATTTATTTTTTAGGACTTCTATTGCATTTGATTGTTTTTGATTTAAGGCTACAATGTAGCTAATGGTCAATGTCAAATCATTTTCATCTGGGCATAATATCGCAAAACCCTTTTGGCAAATGTCAATAATAGCACTGAACCCAGACAAATTACTGAGTTGATCCTCACGGATTAACTCATCATGTAAGTGTCTTTCTTGGCTTACAATGATATCTCCGTCAGGGTTCATAAACCTCAAACAATCAAATTCCACGTTAAAAGCGTGGATTTTTTCTATGCTGCATAACATGTTGCATACCTCCTGAAACAAAAATGTGTTATTCATATAATTAGTATACCATGTTATGTAAAATTTGTAAAGATATTTGTAAAAAAACGATTGACATAATTCGACAAAAAATGAAATATTAATATATTAAATAAAATGGTAAATTTTTATTAATGAAAATTGATTCAAAAAGATAGTTAAAACTATTGAAAAAAGAGAAAAATGGTGCTATCATAATACCATACAAAAAAACCAAATAAAGGACAATACATTCAAACTAAAACTAACAGAGAGCTGAAAAGTAAGCTGAAATTTCAGTAAGATAATAACTTGTATGTTATCACCTTTATGTTGCTTAATCGAATCAAAGTAAATTAAGCCGTTTATCTCGCGTTAAGAGAGCATCAAGAGAGCTATCAAATTTGTATTTAGCTAAAATAGGTGGTACCGCGGATTTTAAGTCATTTCGTCCTAATAACATAATAGGACAAATGGCTTTTTTTGATATAATAAATAATTTGTATAAAAAATTATTATTATACAATGTAAACAATTAGAAATAATACAAATAAATAAAATTTATAAAAAGGAGAGATTAAATATGTGTGAAGAAAAAAAAGATTATGGAAAAACACTAAACCTACCAAAAACAGACTTCCCTATGAGAGGAAATTTACCAGAAAATGAACCAAAAATATTTGATGAAATATTTGACAATGACTTATACGAAAAAATGGTAAAGAAAAATGAAGGAAAAGAGCCTTTTGTATTACACGATGGACCTCCATATGCAAATGGTGAAATTCATGCAGGACATGCAATTAATAAAGTATTAAAAGATACAATTGTAAGATATAAAAATTTAAGAGGATATTATACTCCATTTATTCCAGGATTTGATACACATGGAATGCCAACTGAAAAAAAAGCAATTGAAAAATTAGGTTTAAATAGAGATGAAATACCAGTTATTAAATTCAGAGACACATGTAAAGAATTTAATCAAGAATATATAAAAAAACAAACTGAAGGATTTAAAAGATTAGGTGTTCTTGCAGATTGGAAACATCCATACATAACATATCAGCCACAAATGGAAGCTAAACAAATTGGCGTATTTGGAACAATGTATAAAAAAGGTTATATTTATAAAGGATTAAAACCAGTATATTGGTGTACAGATTGTGAAACAGCTCTAGCAGAAGCTGAAATTGAATATAAAGATGTAAAGTCAAATACAGCATATGTAAAATTCCCAGTAATAGAAGGAAAAGGATTATTTGATGAAAGAGATACTTATGTTGTAATTTGGACAACAACACCTTGGACATTACCAGGAAACACAGGTATAACAATAAGCCCAGAATTTAAATATAGTTTAGTAGAAGCACAAGGCGAAAAATTAATAATGGCATCTGAACTTGTAGAAAAAGTTATGAAAATAGCTGAAATAGAAGATTATAGTGTAATAAAAGAATATGATGGAAAAAATCTAGAAGGAGTTATATGTAAACATCCATTTATGGAAAGAGAATCTAGAGTCGTATTAGGAAGTAATGATACTATATTAGTTGACCTTGAAACAGGTACTGGTGCTGTACATACAGCTCCTGGATATGGTAAAGAAGATTATCTTTGCGGATTAAAAAATAAATTAGATATGGTTGTTACAGTAGATAGTAAAGGTCACCAAACAGAAGAAGCTGGACCTTTTGCTGGTATGTATTATGCTAAATCTGATAAAGAAATTATAAAATGGTTAGATGAAAATGGATACTTATTAAAAAGACAAGATATAGTTCACTCATATCCACATTGTTGGAGATGTAAAAAGCCAGTTATATACAGAGCTACAAGTCAATGGTTTGCTTCAATAGATGGATTCAGAAAAGAAGCTCTTGAAGCTATAAAAGGTGTTAAATGGTATCCTGCTTGGGGAGAAGAGCGTATAACAAAAATGATTGAAGATAGAAATGATTGGTGTATATCTCGCCAAAGAACTTGGGGAGTTCCACTTCCAATATTCTATTGTAAAAACTGTGAAAAAGAATATGTAACACCAGAAAGTTTAGATAAAGTTCAAAATATAGTTAAAGAATGTGGTACAAATGCATGGTTTGAATTAACAGAAAAAGAGCTTATGCCAGAAGGAGCAAAATGTTCTGAATGTGGATGTACAGACTTTGTAAAAGAAACAGATATAATGGATGTGTGGTTTGATTCTGGATCAACACATGAATCAGTTTTAGCAGAAAGAGGATTACCAGAAGCTAATTTATATTTAGAAGGAAATGATCAATATAGAGGCTGGTTCCAATCATCATTATTAACATCAATAGCAACAAAAAATAAAGCACCATATAAAGAAGTTGTAACACATGGAATGCTTGTTGATGAACAAGGTAGAAAGATGTCAAAAAGTCTTGGAAATGTTATATCTCCACAAGATATAATAAAAGATTATGGAGCTGATATTTTAAGATTATGGGTATTATCATCAGACTATAAATCAGAGCTTGCATTATCAAAAAATATATTAAAACAAGTTTCAGAAGTATACAGAAAAATACGTAACACTGCAAGATACATATTAGGAAATATCCATGACTTTGACGTAAATAAGCCAGTAGCATATGAAGATTTACAAGAAATTGACAAATGGGCTCTAACAAGACTAAATAAATTAATAAAAGAATGTATGAAAACATATGATGAATATGACTTCAACAAAGCATATCAAGCAATAAATACATTCTGTGTATTAGACATGAGTAATTTCTATTTAGACATAATAAAAGACAGACTATACACAGCAAAACCAGAATCAACAGAAAGAAGAGCCGCTCAAACAACAATGTACGAAATACTAGAAGCACTTGTAAAAATTATAGCTCCAATGGCAAGTTTCACAGCAGAAGAAATCTGGAAATATATGCCTCATAAAGATGGCGAAAATACAGAAAGTGTAATGCTTTCATATTACCCAGAAGTAAATGAAAAATACGAAAACAAAGAGCTAGAAGCAAAATGGGATAAAATATTAAAAATAAAAGAAGCGGTAGCAAAAAAATTAGAAGAAGCAAGAGCAGAAAAAGTAATAGGACATTCACTAAACGCAAAAGTAATAATATCAGCAGAAGGAGAAGAATACAAATTCTTAAATGAAAATAAAGACATACTAAAAGATGTATTCATAGTATCAGGCTTAGATTTAGTAGAAGGAACATCAGAAATAAAAGTACAAGTAGCAGATGGCGAAAAATGCGAAAGATGTTGGAAATACGATGTAACAGTAGGACAAGACAAAGAAAATCCAACAATATGCCACAGATGTAGCCAAGCTTTAAAATAAACAAGCAAAAAAGAAAAGGGGACGGTTCTCTTTTCCACAAACATGGAAAAAGGGACAGTTTGCTTTTGTACAAATTTAAAAAAAAGCAGTAGTTACAAAACTGCTTGGAATTTGCAACAAGCAAATATAATTAAATAAGGGGTTTATAAATAGAAAATGTGGGGGAAAAATCAAAATTTATTCATCAACATTTTCTATTTTTTTGAAAGGAAAAACATATGCCTCGTAAAGCAAGAAAACAAATTGAAAGTAATTATATTCATGTTATCGTTCAAGGGATAAACAGAGAAATAATTTTTTATGATGAGTTACACACAAGAAAGTATCTAAAAGAAATTAGATTAAAAAAAGAAGACTACGATAATATTAAAATATTAGCATATTGTATGATGAATAATCATGCACACTTTTTAATATACACTAAAGATATTAAAGATTTGTCAAAATTCATGCAAAGAGTGAATAATGCATATTCAAATTTTTATAATAAATATAACAACAGGGTTGGATTTGTTTTCAGAGATAGATTTTATACTCAAGAAATATATAATCAACATCAATTATATATATGTTTAAAATATATACATAACAATCCAGTAAAGGCAAATATTATCAAAGAAATGGGCAAATATAAATATTCAAGTTTTAATGAATTTTTATATGGTCCCAAAATTATAGATAAAGAAGCTGTTAGTATTATATTTGGAAATTGTAATGATTACAAAAAGATCTTCATTAGTATTCACAATATGGAAGATAGTGGAGAATTTAAAATTAAAGATATAAAAGAAGAAAGTTTTGAGAATTTTATTCAAAAGTTTCAAATACAGCATAATATAAAAGTATATGAATTAAAAGATAATAGGGGAATATTAGAAAAATTTATAAAAGAATCAAGAGAAAAGACAGATGTAAAGATTGAAGAACTTGCAAAAATGATTGATGTTTCAAAAAGCCTAATAGGTAAAATTTTAAAAGAATAAAATAAAAGAGGGTGTCCCATTTTCCACGTATGTGGAAAAGAGAACCGTCCCCTTTTAGATCTTAGATTTTTAAACTGCTTTCTAGGGCTAGCACAATCATATCATTTAAGGATTTTTCTCTTTCTTCAGAAGAAATTTCTTGTTTTTTATAATGTGAGTCAACAACTGTTAATAAGCATGCAGCTTTTTTATTTAAGTATTTTGCAGTATAAAATAATGCAAATGATTCCATTTCAGCAGCTGTTATATTGAATTCTTTTGGTAGTCTATTTAGTAAAATATCAATATTTTCTATGTAATAATCGAAACATTCGCTACATAAAACATTTCCTTCAATATATTTCATATTATTTTTTAAGGCAACTTCTTTAATTATATTATTAATATCTGAAGAAGCTTGAGTCAAGTGACAATCATTATTGTTTAAAGCTTTTGCAAAGTTTCCTTCTGTATATGATTTATCAACTAAAATTGTATCAAATATATTTAAATCAGGACTATAAGCTCCACAAGATCCTATTCTTAATATAGTTTCAACATTGTAAAATTTGTATAATTCATAACAGTAAATTCCCATACTAGGCATACCCATACCAGTAGAAAAAACTGTTATTTCCTTTCCTTTATATGTTCCAGTATATGCTAAAATATTTCTAACAGTATTAACCAATCTGTAATCTTCTAAAAAGTTTTCTGCTATGTATTTAGCTCTTAAAGGATCTCCAGGAGCTAAAACAATTTTTGCAATATCTGTATCTTTTGCATTTATATGTGGTGTCATAAAACCAACCTCCTTTGTGTTTTTTGTATTATATAATACGATATGAAGTAAGTAAAGAAAAAAATATGATTATATATTGTTATGCTAGATTTTTTGGATAACTTTATTATAAATTATATAATTTCTCTTGACACAATATTCATAAAAGTGTCAATAATTTAGAAAAATTTCACTAAAAAGCACGCCTTATTTTAGTTGCAAAAATTTCACCTATGTACAGTCTT
>CAKPKU010000052.1 GCA_934167365.1 uncultured Clostridia bacterium | reverse complement strand
AATTCAGTAATGTCTGGGGGAATATTTATAAATGATGATATTTTAAATGAATTTAGAGGTATTGTTGGTTATGATAAAATAAAAATTGATGATGGATCTGAAGGAGTATAAATAAATAAGAGAAAACAATAAAAATGTTGGAAATTATAATTTCCAACATTTTTATTTTAGTGTTGATTATTATTTCTTGCAGCTTTTCTAGCTTTTCTGCATTCTGGGCATCTTATTGGATCATTTGTGAATCCTTTAGATGCATAAAATTCTTGTTCACCTTCTGTGAAAATAAAATTTGTTCCGCAATCTTTGCATACTATTGTTTTATCTGACATAGTAAATTACCTCCTTCTTAATTATTATTTAAAAATCGTTGGACACATTGACCTTAAAAAATTTTGAAGGAAATAGTCTACTTAATTATTAAATTATTTAGCTTTATTAGCTAGACTTAGTTTATCATATATAATTAATATTTACAAGTAAAATAATTAAAAACTTCCAGTCTTTATTATAGACTGGAGTTTGTGGTTAAAAGTGCAAAACACCCATTTTCATGAGTGCACTCATGAAAATTATTATTCCTATTACTAGGAATAATAATGAAAATTTTGCCAATCTGATAGTTTTACGGACTCTAAAAGTATCTCTAGGCTCTTTCATATAGTAAACCTCCCTTAGGGTTGATATATAAATTATAGCATATTTACATAAAATGTCAAATATATTCACCTAAATACAAATATCTTCATAATATATAATAATTCGACATATTTGGGGGAGTGTGTATGAGGGGAATAAAAAAAGGAGATATAGTTTCAAGGGGCTCATATAATAATGATATATTATTTTATGTAGAGGATGTTATAAATAAAGATAGAAATAAAATGATTGCTGTTTTAAAGGGAGTAACAATACGTGTAGAGGCTGATGCACCAGTTGAAGACTTACGAATTGCTGATACTGGTAAAGTTAATGAAGCAATAAATGAACTTTATAAAAAGATTGATTTAGAGAGCGGTATAAATAATCGTACTGCTGGAAATTATGGAAAAATATTGCATTTAGATGGAGATAAAAGATATAGTGAAAAAACAGAAAAATATTACAAAAAGAGCGGTTTGAATTATATTGTTAAACACGTTGCAGAGCATAAACAACCTAATGTAGTAACAGGTTTGTTACAAAGGTATAAACCAGATATTTTGGTTATTACAGGACATGATGGAATGATAAAAAAAGGAAAAAATTATAGTGACATAAACAATTATAGAAATTCAAAATACTTTATGAAAGCAGTAATTGAAGCAAGGTCATGGAATCGAAATATTGATGATTTAGTAATTTTTGCAGGAGCATGTCAAAGTTATTATGAAGCATTAATAAATGCAGGAGCAAATTTTGCATCTTCGCCTGCTAGAATTTTAATAGATTTTATGGATCCATTAGTAGTAGCAGAAGAAATTTCTAAAGCACCAAAAAATAAAATTATTTTCGTTTCAGATATAGAAACAAAAATAAGAAATGGTAGAAAAGCAGTAAATGGAATTGGAGCAAGAGGAAAAAAAGGCTGATAAATTACTTAAGGTAAAATTGTCAGTCTTTTTGTATATATTACTAGTTGAAAATAGGTTAAGAAAATGATACAATCATTAAAATTTAAATAATTAACTATATGGATTTTATGTAAAAGTTATATTAAAGACAATCTAAAGATATATTTTGTAAACTAAAACTCTAATTTTTAAAGGTACTAGTATGAAAAAAGTATATATTTTTTACTAGGTGTACTTTTTAATAAGAAAAGAAAGGAATAAAATTTTTATGAAGAATCTTGAAATTTCTGATAAAAAAATTGTTTTTTTAGAAGGTTTACCAGGAGTTGGAAAAACAACACTAATAAATAAAATAAAAAAAAGCAATATAAGTAATATACATGCAGTAGATGAAATAATTGTTGATCTAAAAGAAAAAACACCAGTTAATCAAAACATATTTATAATTAATGACAATAAAAAAATAAACTTATATAAATCAGGAACAATTGTAATAGACAGAGGTCCAATTAGTACGCTTTCATATAATCAACTTAGAGCCAAACTTGATGAATCATTTTCAGCTTTAGAGGTGGAAATTTGGTTTAAGAGCTTACAAAGTTTGTACAATCAAAAAAATGTGAAAATTATATATTTAACTACAAAAGGAAAGAGCTATTTTATACCTTTTGAAAACACAAAAGATCCATATGGTTCAATAGAAAATCAAAAAATGCTAGAAAAAATATCATTAGAAAATTGTAATAAAGTTTCTTCAAATTTAAAAATAATTGAATATCATAAGGAAAATATGGAGGAAGTAATAAATGAAATTATTAATTAATTTATGTGCACATGATGGCATAATTAGTCATTATACAGGTGTAGGAACTATTGTGAAAAGGTATATAAAAACTTTTCAAATGATATTAGAAAAAAGAATGTATGAATATGAGATAAATTTATTTACACCAGAATATAAAACAGATTCTTTTGGATATTCAGATTATACATATAACACACATATAAACATGAAAAATGTAAATATTGTTCAAATATCAAATGGTAGTGATGGAAAAGTAAATTATGGAACTCCAAACGATTGGAAAATCCTTTCTCAAAATACAGCAAATTATATTAACAATATAGATTATTCAAAATATGATATTGTACTAACAATATCAAATGACACACCTTTTGCAGGATTAAATGAAATGCTTGTTCAAATGGAAAAACATTATAAAGTATGGATTCCACATTCAACAGGTAGAATACACAAAGTAGATTCTGCAATTAAAAATAGTGAAAAAAATTTACAAGAAAGAATAAATTGGGAAGAATCAGCTGTAAGTTATATTAATAATAATAAAAATTCATATTTGGGTGGAACTGGAAAATATATTTCTAAACATATGGTTGATGAGTATTCTTTAAATAAAGATAAAATTGTAAATATCTTAAATGGAGAAATATTATCTGAAAAAACAACATATCAGGAAAATAGTGAAATGGAAGAGCTATTCAAAGATATAGAAAAAGAAGATAATATAATTTTGGCCTTTGGTAGAGCAGAAGAGTATAAAAATATTGATGCTACAATGTTTTTAGGAAAGCTCTTAAATGTAAAACCAGTGGTAATTGCTCAACCATATTATAAAGGACAGCCTATCATAAAAAAGTATGAAGAGGAATCAAAAATTACTAATTCTAAATTATATATAGATGTTCCATTTGATTTTCCTTTTTATATAATGAATCACTATAACAATAATATGATTTTATTAATTCCTTCAAAAAAGGAAATATTTGGTTTAATAGTAAATCAGGTAAGAAAGCTAAATAGAAACAATATACTAATTGTTGCAAATGATATTGGTGGATTACATGAACAAATTGATGATAAAAAAGATGGACTTCTTATTGATTTAAATAATTTAGAAGAGTCGGCACATAAAGTAAAAAAGCACTTTAATTCAAATGATATAGTAGAGTTTAATAAAAATTCACAAATAAAATTGAATGATACTTATAATTTTGAGAAAATTTGTGCTGAATTTCTAAATTTTTTTATAAAGTCTAAATAGATATATGTTTTTTTTAGAAAGGTGGGTTCGTTATGAATAAACTTTTACCTATGCTATGGGAATTAAAACCCATTTCAGGAAATCGAGATGCCTTTGGAGAAACAGTGTTTACCAAAGCACTTGAAAAATTAAGCTTTGTAGAAAAGCTACAACTAGCATGTGACATAGTACGGCAGACAATGCTTACAAGCTACATACCTAATCCTAAAAAGGATGAGGAAACAATGATAGGCGATTCGTACACTGCATGTAATGTTCTTAGACATTATTTAGAATTAAATAAAATTGGCGTAAAATACTATGTTGTATTTGCTAAATCAAATATTTTTGAAATAGAAAATGCAACTACAACTCATTTTATATTAATAGTGTATGATGAGTATAATTGTTGTTTTCAAGTTGACCCATCACCATGTGTTGGATATAAGTGTGGAAAAGCTGAAAAGTTAGATATATCCTGGTATAAGGAATACATTGTAGTTGAGGATGATTTAAAAAATAGGCTAGAAACACTTAGATTAATGGCATATGAGTTAAAGCAAAACATGAAAATGGCAATTAGTGACAGACAAGTAAGATATATTGAAGAATGTAAAGAAAAATACTCTATTTTACAAGGGTATGCAAATTTCTTATATGAAAATTGGGAATATAATAAAGCAAATAAGATTGCGAATAAAGATAGTCTCATATATGCAGATAAGAAAATAAAAATTGTAAACAAGGAACTCAAAATGCTTAGAATCAATAAAGAAGATTATAAAAGACAGCTTGAGCTATTACAATGGATATCTTCTGAACGAAAAAAATTAGGATTAGAATATCAGAAATATGTAAATATATTTGGTATACAATATAAATTAGATGATTTAACTCCAAGATTTTTTTATGAAAATAAACTTAATCTTGCAATGATTAAAACATCTTCGTTTTATATTAATCGTAATGAAGAATTTAAGAACTTTCTTTGCAATGGTCATATGTCTACTGGTGGTTATATGGTAAATTTAGGAGAAAGTCAAACTTTGGGATTTTCTAGAATGATAATATTCCATCCAGATGGATATAAATATGTTAGATATATGTTTGGTCCAAATTATATATTTTTAATACAAGATAGTGTTAAAAATATATTAGAAAGAAAAAGATTTATAAGAAATGAATATTCTCCAAATTGGGATGGAAATATAGTTAAATGGTATGATGGAAAGAATATTGAATGGCAAAAACTTGCAATGAATTTAGTTCATTCAGCAGATAATAGTGCAGAGGTATGTTGTAATTACCAATGTGGATTTCCAGAGAGCCAATTAATGACAAGGTTTACGTATCCAAACCTTAAGATGATTTATTAAAACAAGCGGGCCGAATGGCCCGCTAATGTTATTAATGAAGGTTCCCTTGAAAGAATTACAACAATAATTTAAAGGATATAAAATTATGAGAGATATTCATGAAGAAAAGAATAGTTAAGGAGGAATTATGAAAAAAATTGTAATTGCAACAACAAATTTAAATAAGGTAAAAAGAATGAAATTGTTATTAAAGGATTTGGATTATGAAATATTATCTTTAAATGAAATAGCTTCGGCTATATCAGAACCTAATGAAAATGCAGATAATCCAATAGGAATAGCAATAGAAAAAGCATCTCATTATATAAAGCAACTACCAGACAACACACTTATATTAACACAAGATGATACAATACAGTTTGAAGGCGTAGAAGATTCTGATAATCCAGGAGTACATATCAAAGACCCTGTTATAAAAAAATATGGTGAATTTACAGATGAGAAAGCAGCAGAGTATTACAGGAATTTGGCACAAAAATATGGTGGAGCAATTCCTATGACATTTAAGTATGGACATGCGGTTGCAATAAGAACAAATAACGGTGAAAGAAAAATAACGAAGATAGTTAGTGCAGAGTCTGAATTAAAAGTAAGATTAGTAAATAAAATAAATAAATTAGAAAAATCTAAGGGGTATTTTCTTGCAGCTTTAATGGAGGTTGAAATTAATAATGAGTGGATAAAGTACAATGAATTAGATGAAGAAACATTAGTAAAGCTAGATAACGACTTATATAGATCCATAAAAACATTATTAGATTCAATAAAATAAATAGGATAAATGAAAAAATGTGAATAAAAATGAAAATAAAAAAATTGCTTATGCAGAAGGAAGAGTTTCAATGAAAAGAATATGATGTAAGGCCCAAGAGAACATAATAATATCTAAATTGAAATCTTTTCATTAGTAAGAGCTACATAAAACAGTAAGAACCAAAATTGTAATATTAATGTAACAACATTAAATTAAGCTATACTTAAGAAAATCGGGTTTTGGCAAAAAATTCGGTTTTAAACTTGAAAAGAACATACACAAATGGTATAATAAAATTTAGATTTTAGGGGTGTAGGATTATTGCTTATTATAATATACATTTTCTTAAATTCAGTAAAAAAAAATCATTTAAAGGAGAATGTATATTATGTTTAAAGAATATGAATACAGTTCACAAGTTAATGATATTAAACCATTTTTAGAATATTGTGAGAAAAATGGTTATAAAAAAGAAGATGAATATAATCAAATAAGAACATTATATAAAAATAATGATAAATTGCTAGCAAGAGTTACAAAAAATGAAAGCAATGGAAATGAAAAGATATTTTTTGACTTAAAAGATGAAAATGAGTCAAAAGATGTATTAAAAGTATTAAGAGAATCAGGAACAATAGAAGTAACAAATAATACAGAATTTGTAGATTCAATGCTAGGTATGCTTAATTTTAAGTTCCATAAAGAGCTAAAAAGAAAAAGATATGTATATTTTAAAGATGGTGTAAAATTTGAAATAGATAGTTATACACAACCAAACATGAATGTTGCAGCAATAGAAGGCGATAAAGAAAAAGTTGATAAGGTTTATAACGAAGTAAAAAAATATTTTGAATGTTAAAGTTCATAAAAACAAAATCTGAATTCACATAGTTAATTTTATGAATTTAATAAAAATATACACTATTTTTAATAGATAAAATGTAGTTAAAAAATAAGATGTAACATAATTGTAATACAATTGTAATATAAATGAGACATTAGTATAAAAGTTCAAAAAAACATTGATAAATCAATAAAAACAGAAGTTCTACACTAAGAAACACATTTTGACATTTTTCGTGGTGGATGCTATAATTTTGTTATAATTAAGAAGTAGGTGATTAAATGATTTGCAAAAATGATATAACAAGTATAAAAGCTGACATTGGAGGAAAAATAGGACAAAAAATAATTGTCAAAGGTTCTCTAGGAAGGAGTAAATCGTTTGAGAAAGAAGCTACAATCGAAAAAATATATCCAAATATTTTCGTTGTAAAATATGATGATAACGATAGAAGCGTGACATACAGTTATACAGATGTTTTAACTAGAACAATAGAAATGCAAGTTTTCAATGGAACTGGTTATACACCACTAATGCCAGAAGTGGAAGAAGTAAAAAGAAGAAGAAGAAAAATAGATTAATATTAAAATTCCTTAATAATAAGGAATTTTTTTTTATCCTTTTAAATATATTAGAAACAAATAGAGCTTATAATAGCTAATTATGTTTTGAAAGGAATGAGTTAATTTTATGGATTTTGAAACTGAAAAAATATGTTTAAGTCAATTGGTAAATAATAAAAAAGATAATTTTTGGGTAGAAGAAAATATTATAATTCCAGATATAAAACCTGATATATTAAGTGCAGTAGAGTCATCTGGAAACTGTTATATCTATAAGAAAGAAATTTCAAATGGAAAGTTAAGAATAGATGGTGGATTAAATGTATATATAATGTATTTAGCAGATGATGAAAAAAACAGTGTTAGAGGACTACATACTGTAATTGATTTTTCACAAAATATAGAAATTGATAAACTAGAAGATACTAATAATGTTGAATGTAATTTAAATGTTAGAAGTGTTGAATGTAAGATTTTAAATGGTAGAAAAGTTAATGCAAAAGTAAATTTAGAGGCATCAACAAAAGTTTTTCAAAATAAAGAGCAAGAATGTATAAAATCATTAGAAGGTATTGATGACATACAAATGATTAGTGATTCTGTAAATATAAATTCAGTAAAAGGTAAAGGGGAAACAGTTGCTGTTGCTAAAGATACTATAACGATAGATGATAATTTAGCAGATATATTAGGAAGTGAAATATCTGTTAGAAATAAAGATATAAAATTAAGCTATAATAAAGTTTTATCAAAAGCAGATGTAGCTGTTGATATATTGTACTTAACAGAAGAAGGGAAGATAAATAATGTAACAGCACAAATCCCTATAATGGGATTTATAGAAATGCCTAATATAACAGATAAGGAAATTTGTGACACTAATTATGAAATGAGAAATATACTGATTAAACCAAATAATGTAGAAGATCATTCAATTAATGTAGAAGTAGAGTTTTTAATTTCTTGCAGTTCATATGAAAATAGGGAGTTAAATTTAATACAAGATTTATATAGTCCAGAAAGGGCATTAACTATTTGTCAAGAAGAAGTCAGCTTAATGCAAAATAAAACAAATATGAAAGATATGTGTAATGTTCATGAAAAAATAAATCTTTCTGATATTGAAAATAACAAAATATATAATATAAGGGTATCTTCAAATATTGTAAAAGAAAATGTGTTAAAAAATAGTATTTCATATGAAGGAGAACTTATTTTAAAGATATTGTATGAATCAAGTACTACAAATAGAATTGAGCTAAAAGAGCAAAAATTATCATATACACATACTATAAATTCAGATAGAATTTCTAGAAATTCTAATATAATGACATCAATTGAAATACAATCAAAAGATTTTATTTGTATGCCAGATAGTACAGTAGATGTAAATGTTACATTAGAATTTAATGTAGATATATGTACAATAAATAGTGTAAATATAGTAAATAATATTAAATCAGATTCAGATAAAAAAATATGCAATCCGAATAGTTTAGTAATTTATTTTGTAAAAGAAGGAGACACATTATGGAAAATTGCAAAAGCCAATAATAGTACTATTGATGAAATTGCTAAAATAAATAATATCGACAATGTTGATAAATTAAATATAGGAGATAAATTATATATTCCAAGATATGTATGTGTCAGATCATAATAAAGGAATTGAAAAGATATATTCAAGAAATAAAATAAATTTTAATAAAAAAGGCTCTTTTAACAATAATAATGATAAGAAAAAGGCTTTTATAAAAATTTGTATTATAGTAATAATTGCAATTTTTATAGCTAAAACTATAATTGATGAAATCAATCCCATTTTGGATAGAAAGTGTATAAATAAAGCTAAAAGTATTGCAACAATAATTTCAAATGAGCAAGCAACAATTGTAATGGAAAATTATAAATATGAAGATTTAGCAGTTGTTATTAAAGATAGTAATGAAAATATAAAAATGATTAAATTAAATATTATTCCTATTAATGAAATTGCATCAGATGTTGCTCTTAAAATTCAAAATGAATTAGATAATGTTAAAAGTAGTAAATTTTCTATTAAGTTTGGATGTTTTACTGGAATACGAATTTTATCTGATATGGGACCTAATATAAAAATTAGTATGTCAACAATAGGTGATGTGGAAACAAATTTCAGGTCTGAATTTAAATCAACAGGAATAAATCAAACATTACATCAAATAATTTTAGACATAACATGTAATGTAACAATTGTAACACCATATAATTGTACGACTGAAAAAATAACAAATCAAATAGTTTTAGCAGAATCAGTAATTATAGGAGATATTCCAAACAGTTATTATAATTTTAATTCAAAAGATGATAATGCAGCATTAGAAATTATTGAGTAATTTTGAATAATTTAAGAAAAAAATCCAATATAAATTTTATTGACACAAAAAAATAATATGGTAAAATATTTATAGTAAAAGGAGCGGATAAATATGAAAAAAAGTATTAAAAGTGTGTTAATTTTAATGTTTGTGGTTATTGGGTTAATGTTATTTAATACAAATTCAAAAGCTATTGAAATTGATTTAAATGGAACAAAAGATGTAAATCAGGAAGCATCTAATAGTATAAAAATAAAATCGGGAGAAGAAGTTTGGCTTTCAGTAAGTATTAAAAATGATGAAGAAAAAGTAATGGCAATGTATGGAAATATAGAATATAATAAAAAAGTTCTAGAGCCTGTTATTTCAGATAGCAATTCAAATTCAGTAGAATACAAATTAGGAGATAATTGGACAATAGGAGATGTAAGTATACTTTCAGAAAAAACAGATGAAAATTCAAATACTGGAAAAGTAAGCATAATGTTTTATACAACAAATGAAAGCAGATCTGTTACAGCTGCATATATTAAATTTAAAGTTAAAGATGATGTAAGCGTAAAATCAGCTAAATTTGAAGCAAAAGACATTGTTTTATATAATACAAAATATAAAGAAATACAATCTAATGTTGAAAACGTAACTTTTAATCTTAAAATTTATCAAAATAGTAGTATAATTGCAATTATAACTATAATTGTTATTATTATCATATTAATTATAGTTGTTTTCTTAATTAGTTATAAGAAAAATAATAGTAAAATGAATGAAAAAAATAAAGAGAAAAATAAAGATATTAAAGAAAGTTTAAAAACAACTGTTAAAGAAATAGATGAGCATAATAGTAAAGAAAATGAAAAAAGTGATAATAATGAAATAGAAAAAAATAGTGATAATAAAAAACAAAATGAAGAAAAAGAAGCGGAAGACAAAAAATTAGAGCGCAAAGAAAATACAGAAATAAAAACAGAAAAAGAAATAGTGCAAAATAAAGAAAATAATGAAAATGAAGATTCAAAAGAAAATGAATCTGACAAAGATGATAAAGAAGATAACGAAGAAAAAGAAAATAAATAATAATTAAGGCATATCAATTTTGATATGTCTTAATTTATTAAATAACTGCTAAATTTGTTTTAAATAAATATAGGTTTAAAATAGATATGTCACAAATAGATTGAAAAAATATTGAAAGAGAGTACCAAAAATGATATTGTTT
>CAKPKU010000051.1 GCA_934167365.1 uncultured Clostridia bacterium | reverse complement strand
GTAAAGCTAGTATTAATCTTCAGCTAAAACTAATATACCTAAATAAAAATCTAATATATATTACTATATAAATAAGTTTTACCATCAAATATATTAATCAGTTGCTAGAATATTAATACACATATAACAATTATATTCATCCTATAAGGACTAAAAATAATCATTAGTCTGTATAAGTAATACTCATGACTTTGAAAAATATACATATTAATAAAATATTAACACCTATATTCCTCGTATCGCCGACTATTTATAATATATTTTTAATACACCATAAATAATCTTTGCTCGAACATTAAAAATCTAATTATATTAAACTTTTAATCCTCTTAGTTCAACTAATATTAACCTTACATTAAGTATTATATGTCGATTGAAAAAATATATTCATAAAAATAAAAAAATATAAAATAGACAGAAATATAAACTAAAAGTATTGAAACCTAATTATTTTAAGTATATTATAAAATAAAGATGTTGAATATGTACTATTAATAGGAGGTTTTTATGAGAGAAACTATCTATGGGGAAAAAATGGAAAATTTAAATAAAGAAAAGGCTAAAATTATATATAGTGAGAGATTAAATGTATATTCTTTTGAATTTAAAGGAAAAAAAGTTACCTCTGAACCATTAACTCCTAGATATTATGGATGGATGAAACAAGATATAAAATTTAATTGTAAATTATATAATTGCAAGGATTCTCAAGAAAAAATAGATCCAAATATTTGGTTTCTCATAAAAAAATATGAACATACATATGGAAAAATTGAAAATAGAAATTTAAAACTAGAATATTTGAATTCTATGTTAAATGCACAAAATTATGCAAATATTCCATTTAAAGCTCTATATAGTATTGAAAGTGAAAAAAATAATTTTTTTGATTTAAAAAGATTTAATGTACATACAAATATTAAATTGCAAAAAAAATTACAAAATGATTGTAGTACTGAATTTTTGAAAATTCAAAAAGAGAAATTTAGAGGTAGCTCTAATACCAAAAATAAAAGTTTTTTCAAAAGAACAATGGCAATTGTTTTTGCAACTTTAGCAGGATTAGCTGTTTGGGGAGGAAATAATTCAAGTAAACATGAAAATGATATAAACGAAAATGTTTCTAATGTGAGTAATTTTAATAGAAATAATGAATTTGATGAAAGTACAGAAATAGTAACAACTAAAGATATAAATCAGTTTGAAAATTTAGATATAGAAAAAACTAAAGATAACATAGAAAATTTTGACAAAAATATGGAAACTAGTTCAAATATTAAGCAAGAGAGTACAATAGATAAAAATCAACAAAAAAATGATGAAGTAAAGGTTGGAGATAAAATAAAAATAGTATCAGATAATGCTAAATATTATATTGACTCTTTGGGAAGCGGAAAAGAATATAGTTATAATGAATTTAAAGAAAAGTACCAAATTGAAGAAGTATATGCTGAATTTATTGAAAACGGATCAATTCACGGAATTGGTGTAACAAAAGACAATGAAAAGATTCATTTTGGTTGGTTAGAAAAGGGTACAAGTGTTGAAAAGGTTTCTGATGATGAAGTTGATATAGAAAGATGAATTATAAAAAATTTAATTGACTTTATTATATAATTATGAAATAATATGAGCACTGTAAAAAGAAGGGAGAATTATAATAATGAATAAAGCAAAAGAATTACTTATTAGATTTATTAACGGTTTTTGCATGGCTTTAGCAGATAGTGTACCAGGTGTTTCTGGAGGAACAATAGCATTTTTATTAGGGTTTTATGATAAATTTATAAGCTCATTAGATGATTTATTTAGAGGAAAGATAGAGCAAAAGAAAAATGCACTTAAATTTTTAGTAAAAATAGGTGTTGGATGGGTCATAGGATTTTTATTAGCTGCAAGTATTTTATCAAGCTTGTTTAGCACAAAAATATATATAATGAGCTCTTTATTTTTAGGATTTATTTTATTTGCAATTCCTATTGTAATTAAAGAAGAGCAAAGTGAAATAAAAGGAAAATATAAAAACATAATATTTTCTGTAATAGGAATAGCAGTAGTAGCAATAATTACATATCTTAATTCAAAAAGTGGTAATAGTATGGATATTAATAACCTAAATATAGGAACAATAATATATATTTTTATTGCTGCAATGATTGCAATATCAGCAATGATTTTACCAGGAATTTCAGGATCAACATTATTGTTAATATTTGGTTTATACATACCAATTTTAGCTAAGGTAAAAGCATTTATATCATTTGATTTTTCTGCAATGCCAGTGCTAATAATATTTGGTTTAGGTATGATAACAGGTATAGTAGTATTTACAAAATTAATTAGAAAAAGCCTTGAAAAATATCGTTCACAAACTATATATACAATAATAGGAATGATGATTGGATCAATGTATTCAATAGTAATGGGTCCAACAACATTAGATGAGCCACAAGCTGCAATGTCTTTTTCAACATTTAATATAGTAGCTTTTATAGCAGGTGCCATAGTAATATTTGGTCTAGAAATGATGAAAAAATATTTTGAAAAATCTTTGAAAAAAAGCTAAATAACAATAGAAAAATATATTTGAAAATAATATAAAAAATGTCATAGTAAATAGATAAAATATAATAAATTTCCCTGAATTTAGCAAAGTAAAAGTTGACATAAGCTTAAGAATGTGATAGAATTTCAAACATACAATTTTGTATATAATAATTTAAAATGCAGTGCATTTTGGAGAAAATTGGAGGTCTTTATAGTGTAAATTTTTATGAGAGGAAGAATCGAGTTTTTTTACTTTATTGAGGAGGTCTACAATGAAGAAAAGCGTGAGAAAAAGAGCAAGAAAGCTCATCGACCTTGCGTACAAGTATCCTGAAATTACTAATTTTCAGGAACTGGGCCGAAAGGCTAAATGCAAAACCCAGGATGTAATCACGGTGCTAAAGTCCTATGGAGATTCATACAATTGGGTTAGAAATATTTTAGATTCTAATCTAAAAATGCAATCAATAGGCCCAAAAGGTACCTACCTAGGGCTGGTATACCCAAGTGGCTCTGTAAAAAGGTTTTGGGAATATGGTTGTGCAAGAGCAGTCATAAAAGATAGCCGATTTATAACTCACAGTGATAGAGCTGTAGAGCTTAAAAAGGGAGATATTTTAATCTCTCTGACAAGGGATGGCGAAGATTCTACATATGCAAGGATTATGCAAGTAATCTATCCATATGAGGGGATTGGCATATTATTACAAGACATCTTAGTTAATGACAATGAAGTTCCATCTTTTCTTGAAGAAATACCGATGAAGGCGAATATAGAACAATTTATTTGTTCTTATAGGGCTGCATTTACTAAGTAAATAGAAAATGACTTATAATGTAAATTATAAGTCATTTTTTTTGTTTTGAAAAATACAATTTTAATATATAATTTTTTTATTTGAGGAGATATTAAGTATGAAAGTATTATTAGTAAACGGAAGTCCTAACGAAAAAGGATGTACATATACAGCTTTGTGCGAAATAATAAAACAATTAGAGAAAAATGAAATAGACTCGGAAATAATGTGGTTAGGGAATAAACCTATTAGTGGGTGTATTGGATGTGGTGCATGCTTACAAAATAAAAGATGTTGTATTCAAGATATAGTAAACATATTTTTAGAAAAGGCAGAGAACTCTGATGGATTCGTATTTGGAACGCCAGTTCATTTTGCATCAGCAAGTGGTAGTATAACTTCATTTATGGATAGGGCTTTTTATGCTAAAAGTTCTATATTTAAAAATAAACCTACTGCTGGAGTTGTATCATGTAGAAGAGGAGGTGCCACAGCTGCTTTAGATATGATAAATAAATATTTTTCAATAAGTAGTATGCCAATAGTTACATCTCAATATTGGAATATGGTACATGGAAATACACCATCAGAAGTTATGCAAGATTTAGAAGGAATGCAAACAATGCGAACTTTAGCAAATAATATGTCATGGCTTTTAAAGTGTATAAATATTGGCCGAAAAAATGGAATAGAATATCCACAAAATGAAGATGTAGTGAGAACTAATTTTATAAGATAACTGGGATATTTTATATATTGACTAATAAAATAACTAGAGCTAAAATTTTTATATAAATAAAAAAGGAGATACAAAAGATATGTATAGATTAGCAGAAATAGAAGATATAGACCAAATTGCAGAATTAAGAATCTTACAACAAAAAGAATTATTTAAAAAAAATTATAAAATTGATGATGAAAAATTCTATAATAATACAAAAATATTTTTATTAGAAAATTTGAATAAAAATATATATTTCTTCGTAAAAGAGCTTGATAGTAAACTTGTATCAATGTGTGGAATACAACTTGTAAAATATATGCCATTACATAATGAAGAATTAGTAGAAAGAGGATATGTATGTAGTGTATATACAAGAGAAGAATATAGAAAAAAGGGAATTCAAACACATTTATTAAGAGAAGTAATAAAATTTTCAAAAGATAAAAATATAGGAATTTTGGAATTAAAAACAAGTAACCCTGAAGCAGTAAAAGTATATCATAAAGTTGGGTTTAAAGATAATAATTCAATGAAATTAGAAATGTTTTTATAATATATAAGTTTTAAATAGATATGTCACATGTGAATTTAAAATAGAATATTTAAAAAGAACAATTCAAATGATATTGTTGTAATAACAATAATATTAAAGGAGTTGTTGTTTGTTTGTTTGTTTGAAGGGATGCGATTTTTATGAATAAATTAAAAGTTGGAGTCATTTTTGGAGGAATGTCTACTGAGCACGATGTTTCTGTTGTTTCTGGTACATCTGTTATAAAAAATTTAAATAAAGATAAATATGAAATTATACCAATATATATTAATAAAAATGGTGAATGGTTTTCATATGATAAAAAGATTGATGAAATTGATATTTTAAAAGTTGGGGAAGAGCCAACTGAAATTTCTAAAATTGAAAATGTATTACAAAAATTAAAGTCTGTTGATGTGGTTTTTCCAGTATTACATGGATTATATGGTGAAGATGGTACAATACAAGGATTATTTGAATTATTAAAACTTCCATATGTTGGTTGTAAAGTACTTGGATCTTGTGTATGTATGGATAAGGCATATACAAAGGTAATTTTAGAAAAAGCTAGAATTCCGCAAGTTAAACATATGTATGTAAAAAAAGGAAAGAAAGAATATATTTATGTAGATGAATCTTTAAACGAAGTTAAATTAAGTCTAAAAGATTTAAGTAAGAAAATTGAAGAAAAATTAGGTTTACCAGTATTCATAAAACCATCAAATTCTGGCTCTTCTGTTGGTGTAAATAAAGCTCATAATTTAGAAGAGGTAGAAAAATTTATTAAATTTGCATTTCAATTTGATAGTAAAATAATAGTAGAAGAATCAATTAATGCAAGAGAAATTGAGTGTGCAGTTCTTGGAAATGATGATGTAGAGGCATCTATTTTAGGCGAAATATTACCTGCGGAAGAATTTTATAGTTTTGATGCTAAATATTCAAATCCAAAATCTAAAACAAAAATGCCAGCTGATTTAAGTGAAAATCAAACTGAAAGTATACGAGAAATGTCAATTAAAGCATTCAAAGCAGTAGATGGAAAAGGTCTTTCAAGAGTTGATTTTTTCATTGATAGAGATTCAAATAAAGTTTATTTAAATGAAATAAATACAATGCCAGGTTTTACAAAAATAAGTATGTATCCACAGCTATTTGAAAAATGTGGCTTATCATATAGCAAATTGCTAGATAAATTAATAACTTTAGCAATAGAAAAATAAAAGATAGGGGCAGGTAAACCTAAAATTTTACCTTGTTCCTGTCTTTTACTTTTCAAATTTTATTAGGAATTTGCATGTTGCTTAGTGCTTGTAATAAAAAGGGTTATTATAAACCAATGTAGAAATGTTTTCATAGTTGTTGACAAACAGTTTTAAAAGAGCTAATATAGTCATCATGAATTTAGAGGGATACCTGTAACCATTCCGAACACAGTAGTCAAACTCTACTTTTCCAGTATTTATATGATTATGTTATCATTTTTAAGTATTGCAAAATTAGACTGACAAACAAAATAAAAAGCTAAAATCATATAAATACCAAGTATATAATTACTTGGTTTTTTTGTGTCTTAAAAAGGCTAATGGAGATTGGTCAAATATAAGTAGAAAAGGAGGAATATGAAAAATAATTTAAGCTTAAAATTTTTTATCGGAGGAGTGTTATGAACGAAAATTTAATTAACAGTGAACTACTAAAATATATTAAGGAAGACATTTTTAAAGTATATGATTTAAATGGTGTAGCACATAATATAGATCATATTAAGTATGTTTTGGAAAGAGCATTTGAAATTTCAAAACAATATGATGGTTTAGATTATAATATTTTATTTACAGCAGTATCATATCATGATATAGGAGATCATATTGATAGAAAAACACATGAAATAATATCTGCAAATTGGATGTGGAATGATGAAAATTTAGATAAATTTTTCAATAAGGAGCAGAAACAAATTATAAAGGAAGCAATTGAAGACCATAGAGCATCTAATAAAAATGTTCCTAGAAATATATATGGAAAAATATTAGCATCAGCAGATAAAAATGTAGATGTAAATATTTTTTTTGAGAGAACATTGGCTTTTGGACTAGAGCATTATAAAGAGCTGTCAATACCTCAACAAATAGATAGAGCATATGAGTATGCTTCTAACAAATACGGAAAAAATGGATATGCAGTTGATAAGTTTTACGTAAAAGATGATAAATACAGTATTTATTTAAATGAATTACAAAATCTTATAGAAAATAAATCAGAATTCTATAAAAAAGCTGAAAATATATTGAAACAGATGATAGATAAATAGTACTAGATAAAAAAATGGAGTTTTGATTTATATTAAAATTATATAAATTACTCCAAAATTTATTTTATAATATGGAGGTTTTAATATATGGATGAACAAATATTTAATGAAGAGCAAGAAAAATTAGCTGAAATAAATAATAAAATTGCAGAAGAGGAAAACTTAATAGAAGAAGATTTAAAAAATGCAGACATGAATTATTCTTTAGAAGACATGGCAAAAGGAGAGATTTTATTTGCAAAAGTAAAAAAATTAGAAGATATAAAGAAAATAAAAAATGTTCCATATTTTGCTCGAATGGATTTTAAAGAAGATGCAAGAAAAATGGAAAAACTATATATTGGGAAAATTTCTATTTTAGATAGCAAAACAACAGACCCTATAATAGTGGATTGGAGAGCTCCAATATCAAACTTGTATTATGAAGGGAAAATAGGTAAAGCAGAATATGAATGTTTAGGTAATAAAATAAAAGGTGAAATATTATTAAAAAGACAATACATTATAGAGGACAAGAAGTTAAAAAAATATGTTGATATTAATGTTACAGGAAATGATGAATTATTACAAAATGCACTTGAGGAAAAAGCTGATGATAGATTAAAAAATATAGTTGCTACAATACAAGATGAACAAAATAAAATAATTAGAGCAGATATAAATTCACCACTTATAGTACAAGGTGTGGCAGGAAGCGGTAAAACAACAATTGCCCTTCATAGAATAGCATATTTAATTTACAATTATGAGAAGGAATTTAAACCAGATGAATTTATGATAATAGCTCCAACAAAGTTCTTTTTAAATTATATTTCAAATATTCTTCCAGATTTAGGAGTAGATAATGTAAAACAGTGCACATTTGAAGATTTTGCCTATGATGTAATTGGAAAAAAATTAAAAATTTCTGATAATAATGAGAAGTTAGTAATTATAGTAAATAAAGATTTTGATGAGATAAATAAGGGAAAAGTAGATATTATGATAAAAGAAGCTAAATTTAAGTCATCAATTAATTTCAAAAAAATTATAGATGAGTATTTATCAGAAATAGAAAATAATTATATTCCTAAAAGTAATTTTTGTTATAAAAATTATGAAATAATGAAATATAATGATATAGATTATTTATTTAAACATACATATAAAATGTATAATTTTGACAATCGAATACATGAGATAGAAAAAAATTTAGTATCAGAGTTTAAAAGAAAATCTCCTGAAATAATAGAAAAATTAAGAAAAGAAAGAAGTGAAGCAATAAAAGATCTAACCCAAGATGAGCGTATAAGAGTTTATGATGAATATGATAAAGAAATAAAAGTTATTGAAAAAAACTATAAGAAAATAATAAAAAATTATTTAAATCAAATTCCTAAAAAGGATTGTGTACAATATTATAAAGAGTTTATAGACAAATATTTACAAAATTCAAATGAGGTTATGCAATATTTAAAGGAAAATACATTGGCAAATTTAAAGAAAAATGAAGTATCTTTTGAAGATTTAGCACCAATAATGTATATTCAATTTAAAATATTTGGTATAAAAGATAAATGTAAAATAAAGCATGTTGTTGTTGATGAAGCTCAAGATTATGGAGAATTTCAGTTTGATGTATTAAAAACTATTTTAAATAGTAATTCAATGACTATTCTAGGAGATATAGCTCAAGGTGTTCATTATTACAGAGGTATTGAAAATTGGAAAAGATTTATAGATGTAGAATTTAATAATGTAAAAACAGTGTATACAACATTAAATAAAACCTATAGAACAACAAAAGAAATAATGGATATAGCCAATTCAGTAATTAATAAATTACCAGAATATGAAAAAGAATATATAGTTTTGGGAGAACCAGTAATAAATAGAAAAAATTCAATTAATATTGAAAAAGTAAAAGATGAAAAAAGTTTAGCTAATTCAATAAATATAAGAATAGGTGAACATTTAAAACAAGGTTATAAATCTATAGCTATTATTGGTAAAGATATGCATGAATGTGAGAAAATTGAAAAAGAGCTTGGTAAATTAAGAAATGATGTAAAACTAATAAAAGGTAAGGATTCTGAATATAATTCTGGAATATCTATAGTTCCATCATATTTAGCTAAAGGATTAGAATTTGATTGTGTAATTATTTCAAATGCAAATAATTCTAAATATACAAATAGTACATTAGATATAAAATTATTATATGTAACAATAACAAGAGCAATGAGTAAATTAGATATTTTATATACCGAAAATTTAACAAATTTAATAAAAATTTGAAAGGAGGAAATTATGGAAGATTTAACAATAGATTTTGAAGATTGGAGATTAAATTGTAGAGCAGGAGTAATTATTACTCATAATAATAAAATTTTAGTTCATCATAATTTAAACGAAACATATTATGCTTTGATTGGAGGCAGAGTTAAATTAGGCGAAGATTCTGAAAACACAGTAAAACGTGAAATTAAAGAAGAGCTAGGTAAAGATATTGAATTAACAGGATATATTGCAACAATAGAAAACTTTTTCAATTTAAGAGGTAAAAAATACCATGAAATTATGTTTATACATAAAGCTGAGTTTTTAAATGAAAAAGATAGAGATATTCAATACACATTAAAAAATATTGAAGGAGAAGAAGATATTAATTATGAGTGGATTGATTTAAAAGATATAGATAAAGCACAAATTAAACCAGATATAATAAAAAACGTATTAAAACAAGGTATATTTCCACAGCACATAATAAATAATGATTTTTTAAATTCAGTAAGAAACGATTAAAAACATATCATTAATTGTTATAACTTATTGTAAATTGTAGTTACAAATGATATATTAAAGCTATAAATACAATATAGGAGGATAAAATATGTCAAACATATTAGAGTACATAAAATGGAGAGGCGATTTAAGTTTAATAAATGATGGATTTAATGAAATAGATAACTTAATTTTATCTAGATTTTCATATTTACCATTTGATGAAATAATAGAAAAAGATGAAGTTGTAACAATAAAAGAGCTATATGAAAGATTTAAGAAAAAAGATGTGAGTAAAATGACTATTCTATGGCCAGATGATGTTGATTTATTTCCATTAATGGCAAGCTCAAAAAGATTTGGTGAGATGAAAGCAACTAAATATGTAAATAAAATAAATATAGAAAAAGAGCTACAATTTTCCGCAATAACAATAATAATGCCAGATGATACAATTTTTATATCGTATAGAGGAACAGATGATACACTTATTGGTTGGAAAGAAGACTTTAATATGGGATTTAAAAGTAATGTAGCTTCACAACTTGGCTCTGTAAAATATTTAGAAGAAATAGCAAAACAATATTCTAATAAAATACGAATAGGAGGACATTCAAAAGGCGGAAATCTTGCAGTATACGCAGGAATATATGCATCTAATGAAGTAAAAAATAGAATACTTAAGATATACAACAATGATGGTCCTGGTTTTGATGATGATGTGACAAATTCAGAAGAATACAAAGAAACAATAAAAAAAGTAGTTACATATATTCCACAAGAATCTATAATAGGAATGTTACTAAATCATAAAGAAAAATGTATAGTTGTAAAAAGCACACAAAAAGGTGTAATGCAACACGATTTATATACATGGCAATTACAGGGAAAAGAATTTGAGTGTTTAAATGAAGTAACAAATGCAAGTAAATTTATTGATAAATCAATTAAAGATTGGATTAAACAAATAGATACAAACCAAAGAGAACAAATGATTGATATAATATTTGAAATAATAAATTCAACTCAAGTTGAAACGTTCAATGACTTAAAAGCAGGCGGAATTTCTAATATAACTACAATATTAAAATCATATACAATGCTAGATTCTAAGCAAAGAAAAATGCT
>CAKPKU010000050.1 GCA_934167365.1 uncultured Clostridia bacterium | reverse complement strand
TGTCTATCCTGTTCTACAGTTAATAAGTCGAGTTCTACATCACCAGCTATTCTTTTAACTATACAGTCAACCTCCTTAAAATTCAATTTTTCTGATGTTTCTGCTATCACATGACATTTTCCGTGACCAATTAACACTTCTACTGCTATTTTACAGTCAACATTTTTAGAATAGGCAAGATCAACCATAGCTCCTGCTATCCTATCTGCCACCTTATCAGGATGGCTTGGATTTACTTTCTCAATCATAATTTACCTCCTTTTCATCTCATAAAAAAACACCCAAGATAACTTCTTGAGTGGAAAGTTATCTTATCGTTCTAGCTTTACCACCTAATTCAATAGGTTGGTGTGACATCATAGGGCTAGTCCCTCAATCACTCTTTATAAGATGTTAATTACATTCTACTATACTAAATTATAATATTCAATACTAAAATAATATATAAACTAATATCATATTGATTTATAAATCTATAAATAATATAATTGATATAATGATATGATGGAGGTTCATATGGAAAACTTTCTAAATAAATTATTTAATAATAGAATAATTATGATGAGTACAGTAATAATTTTAGTGATAATTTTTTTTATAGAAATTATTATAGGAATAGTACAGTTAAAAGAAAAAAGAGAAAATGAAGAGACAACTAATAATTATGTAGTATATATAAAATTAAACCCACTATTAAAATTAGAATTCTCACAAACGTGTACTAAAAAAGAATGTGATGAGCCAACAGTTACTAAATATGAATTAATCAATGAAGATGCAAAAAAAATATATAAAAATCTAGATTTACTTAAAGAAAGCAATAATTTGAAAAATGTAATAGATTTAATTTGTGATACCGCTTCTAATAGCAAAATAGTATTTGATGAAGTAAATATTTATACTAACTGGAAAAAAATGGAAAAATACTTAACACCCAACAGCTCAAATGGTTCAATATCATTTAATGTTAAAATAGATACAATAAACAAAATAGAAAACATAATTTCTAATTTAGATGATAAAATCAAAACGTATCAAATCGTATTTGACAGCGATGGTGGATCTTACATTAAAAATCAAATAGTTGAAGAAAACAGTATCATAACTGAACCTACTGTTCCAACTAAAAACGGATATATTTTCATAGAATGGCAATTAAACAATCAAAAATTCGATTTTAATACTAAAATAAAAAATAATATAACACTTAAAGCAAAATGGGGAAAAGAAGAAGAAAATACAAGCAACGGTAAAAAAGAAATATATATAAATAAAATAGAACTTAAAAATAAAAACAATAATTATTCTTATAACTTTGTAGAATCAACCAGTATAAAAGTTACATTAATAGCTAATGAAGATATCTTAAATAAGATGAATACTCAAAACATTAAACTATATGTTGATGTATCTAAACTAGAACTAGGAGAACATAATGCTAATATAAATATGGATGGAATAGATTCAAGTATTACATATGCATTATCATCTCAAACAATAAATATTATTGTATCCGAGAAAAACTAAATAATCAAAAATAAAAGTACTAGATAATTAAGTCTAGTACCTTTTATTATTAATCAATGTCTTCTATGCTAAGAGAATTTATAAAACCTTTTTGATCATAATCAAATGACAAATCATAATCTTTTCTTTCATCTATAGCATTACGTATTTCTTTTATTTCTTTTTCATTAGTTGTACTTTTATCTTTGTATTTAACTTTAATTATATGATTATGATTAGTTTTATTACTTGTTACAATATCATCTAGTATACCCGTTAGGAAAAAGCCAGAAGTTTTACCAGCATGAGTTTCATAACTAGAATTAAAACTAGTTACATCAAAACTACTATCCCCAATTTCAAATCGAATTATATTAAAAATTATAAAGCCAAACGCAGCTACAAATATTACAACTGCTATTATAGATACAACTTTAGAAACTTTAGTAACCGGATTGTTTTTCATAAACTCATTCATTTTTTCAAAAGTTTCTTCTGCATGTTCTTCTTGAGCTTTATAAATCCCTTTAGTATATTTATAACCTTCTGTGTAAGCATCATCTACTGAAAAAGTAGTATTACAAAATTCACATTTAACTTGTGTTACACCTTCTTCAACCTTTAAATTTGCTCCACAGTTCTTACATTTCAATTCAACTAATTTCATATAAATTCACCTTTCATAGTATATTAAATTCTAAGTAAATAGTAACATAAATTGCCACAACTATCAATCTAATCTTTATCTAATAATTAATTAAATTTCAAAAAACAAAAAATGGAGCCTCTCGGCTCCTTCAGGGGGCGCCCTGGTTCTAATTTGACTAGTTTCATAAAATATTAAAACCCTTATTTTATAAGGGTTTATGTACTTTTGAGTTTATTAAAATTTACTTAAATTTAATGAAAATTTATAGGTTTGTATACCTAAAAGTGTACCTAGAAATTCAACTTATTTTTTATTATACAAGCATCTTTTCCATTATCAATATGCTTTATATTTGCAATGATTTTATTTTGACATTCTGGAGTCCAAAATATTTTTAATTCTTTTTTTGCCCTTGTAATAGCCGTATAAAAAATATTATGTGTAATTAGATTATCTATCTCATTAGTTAACAATATTTTTACTGATTCATACTCAAGGCCTTGCGATTTGTGTATTGATACTGCATATGCAATAGAAAAAGGAACAATCCATGTTGAAGAATATTCATCATCATCTTCATCTGCATTTCTATATTTATCAACATAAAACTTTACTAGTGAAACTTTTTCTGTTGAATCTACCAGCTCTAAATCAATGTCTTTTATTTCTAACTCATTTATTACTTTATTCAACTCAATTGTAAACCAAACCTTGTCATCTGTTTCTTCAATATTTCTTATTACTCCCTTTATATTGTTATATATTACAGGTAAGAAGCGAGTGGTATCCCCAAATATTATAGGATCATTTACTTTATATGTATTGATGTTTATTGATATTGATTTATTAGTATTAATATTTTGTAAATAATTATTAATATTATTAATTCCATATAAACCATCATAATTAAGGCAAAGAATAATTTCATCATTATTATTTTTTTGCAACAAAGTTTCATTTATAGGACTAGAAAATTCACTTTTTGCGAGTAATTCATCTATCCTATCATCACCTGTTCTAACTAATTCCCATAAGTTTAATAAATTTCTTTCTTTACTTCTCCATGTCATATTTAGTTCATGAATACAATTATGATTTATTAGTGTCTTAGCTATATTAAACCAATTACCATATGAAATAGATTCAATCTGATATGTATCGCCAACTAACAGTAAAAGATTAAAATTGCATTTTTCTAAAATCTTTTTCATATCAGCATTGCTGACAGTACTACATTCATCTATAATTAGCACATCATATTCAACTTGGCAATTATAATCTGATAAAAAACTATAAATTGTCATGCATTCTGTATTATCTCTATTTGTATTCCTTTCTAAATTTTCTACTGCAGGATTTGTATTTGCTAAACATAATTTTGAGTTATTTTTATAAAAATTGCATAAATGTCTTATTAAGGTAGATTTTCCCGTCCCTGCTGCACCATATACGATTGAAACTTTAGAATTCTCATACATGTTAATTAATATATTTGTTTTATCTGGGTCATCAATTTCATAATGTTCATTACCTAAAAAATATAAAAATGAATTTTTATAACCTATTATTCCTTCCTTAGTTAATTCATTTAATTTATTTAATATGAATATTGTATCATCTTCATACCCTTTAATAAAAATATTTTTACCTTCTATTATCATTTTTCTGATTTCTCTATGTTTATAGTACAATTTATTATTATATTTGGTTACCAATGCATCTAAATTTTCAAATGATTTTAATTCTTCTATAGAGGTATATAATTTATTATTATTTTCAGTATTTTTTTTGATAAAGTTTGCTAACAATTCATGTTCTCTATTATCAGGATTAATAATATCAAACAAGTCATATAGTTTAGGATTATGATTTATTAATGAGGAACAAAATGGCATTTGTTCGAAAGGTATACAGCCCCATTTTAAATATAAATTGCTCAATTTGTTACATGGTTCTCTACTTGTTTGATCCTTTATAATTTTATTATTAAGTGTATATAGCAAATATTTTAGTACTATTGCTCCATTAGCATTGCATTTAAATAATTTTCTGCATTCTTCAAGTATATTTTGTATTGTTGTTGCTGTTGATTTTTCTCTTATTTTATTTTTTATTATATTATAATCTCTTTCATCTAATGTCGACAATTCAAATAGATTATACTTACCCATTGTTAACAATTTCATAAACTCCCAATATTCTTTATCATTTGCATTATAATTATTTAATTTTATACCTAAAATCTTAGCAAAGTTTTTAATTTCACATGCTCTAATTGCAACAGACCAATTGTCAATAATATTTATTTCTGTATCTTTTCCAAATATATTTATTTTTGACTTACATATTGATACTTTTATTGAATAATTAGGCACTAAATTAATTTTAGTAAACGCAATCATCCTATCAAATTTATTGACCTTGTTACTTGCTACTGTCAAAGTTATTTCATAATAAATGCTACCGTTTGTAAAAAATGGTTTAACTTTTTGAACATAATATTTTTCACTAATTAATTTTTTATTTTCATCAATATCTATTTTATCTAATATTGATGCAATTTTTTTATAATACTCACTAAATGTTTTGTCTAAATTAACTGGAAATTTTGATATATTGTTTAAAATATTTATTTTATACTTTTGAAGTATTAATTGTTTTAATTGAATTAAAAATTTATAATATTTTAACATCAGCCTTTCTGCTCCATCATCATTTTCTATATAATGTGATTTAGAAATTTGTAAATAATAATGGAATCGTTCAATAAATTTTATATTGCCTCTTCCCTTTATAAATTTCATTGAATCTGATACAGTAATATCGTTATATACTAAATCATCATTTGGATTATTATATTCTAGATATATTTTCAATCCTATATATTCAACAAATGTTCTTAACTGAGCTAAAACGTTTTGTGACAGAAATCCTCTATCATCGTCTTTGTATTTTTCTATATTTTTTTCAATAACAGAATTTACTTCCAGTATTTTTTTATCTATAGATGTGAAATTATACATTTCTTCAATTTTAATCATTCTCTTCACCACCTAAAAATGCACTTCATTAAAGCAATGAAGTGCATTTATTGTTATTTATCTATTTCTACATTAATTGCTTTATTAATAATTTCCATTGAACTACTTAATTCTCTATATGCTCTTTCTACTTCTGTAATATCCCAAAATTTAAGTTTACCATTAAAACTTCCTTCAATATTATTACAATGTTGTTTAATTTTGTTTATTTGTTGTTCATCAGAAACTGCTACTACTGCTTGTACTGAAATATCTTGAGATGCATTCATTAAACTTACAATTAACGAATCAATAGAACCATTATCTTGTACCTCAAATACATATTTTATCTTACCTAAATTACCAACATTAAATTCCCATATAGCATCTGCTATTTTACCTGAATTTTTAATATTACCTTTAACGTCAGTATTATATCCAAGTAAGCTACCTATATTTTTAATATAATCAATTATTTCATTATGATAAGACTTATTATTTACTACAGTTTCTTTAGGTTGATTGTTTTCTTCATTAATTGGTTCTAATTCTCTTAAACTATCCCAAAAGAAATAATCTACAAATAATAAATTTTCATTTTTATTATATTTTTCTAAAATAACTTTTTGTATTTCTTTACTATATTGTGTTAGTTCCATATATTTTTTACCAGTTAATTGATAATTGTGTCTTGGAACATCTTTAATACCTAAATATTTATAAGCATTGGATGCCGTTGTGTTCCAAATCATATAGTCATTTGGATTTATATAACATAATAATTCACTCATCATAGCAGGTCCAAATCCTTTTATTTTATCCTTAAAAGTGTCCCACCTAATTTCAATTGAATCATTATCATACAAAAGATAAGCAATTGATTTCTTCAAATTTTCAAATCCATTATCATTTATATATTTATCAATTATATAATGTTTATTTCCCCAAATAATCATTGCCCATAATTTACTAATATATTCATAGAATTCTTCTTCATTCATTGAAACTATTTTATCTGCTGTATAACTTTTATAGTATTCTTCTCTTTCTAATCTTTCATTTAAATCATTAATTTCAGTTTCATTTTTTATTTTAGATAAATAATTATCTAAATGTTTATATAATAATTCTTTATTCATTAGTTCTCTCCTATTTTTAGTTTAAATATTTCTCAACAACTTCTTTTTTTCTGCCCTCATATGTATTAAGCTTGATTTCTAATTCTTTAATTTTTGATTCTAGATTTAACATTGTTTCGGCAATTTGATTTTGGATTTTAATATCAGGCAATTTTACAACCAACGAAGATATTCTATCTGTAGATGCTCTATTGCTTCTTGAAAATCTTTGTTTTGCTCCTTCAGCCTCTAACGCTTTCGCAAAATAAATTGGATTAATATTATCATTTAATACTTGAATATAACCACAATGATCTGTTGGATAGAACTTTATTCCTTTTTCTAAATAATTAACCATCCAATCTCCATCTATTCCCCATAAAATATATGGTTTTGAATAATCTGTTATTATTTCGTCGTTAACCATACCAAAGTTTTCTTTAACATTTGCACTTATTACCGGTATAATTCCATCCTCTTTTAATTCACTTTTTAAAACTCTATTCCCAATTGATAATTTAAATTTATCTGAATTATCAAGTCTAATACTTAAATTATTTGATGATTGTCTACTTTCTATAAATGCTTGTTCTATTGTATTTTTATATTCATTAATTTTTGCTATTATTTTTGAACATTCATTATCTACTTTCTCACATTGTTCAATAATTTGTTGTTGTACTTCTATTGGAGGAACAGGAATTTTTACATTATTTCTTAAATATGTGCTATTTAAACTTTTTCCAAATGCTTTATTTCCTATTGTAGATGTATTTAATATATTGGTATTAAATACATAAAATAAATATTTATCCAAAATCTGTTTTTTATTTTTAGGAATTAGCCCCGCTATTGCCTCATTTGTATATAAGTCTTGTCCGGCTATAGCTGTCTTACCAATTGATAATTTAAAACTCAACAGAGTGGTACCTTTTGGAATTAATTTTACATTCGAATTTTTTATTGCATCATCAGTTATTTTCTCATTTGTATCGTTTATAATCTGTCCATTCATTTCTTTTATTGAAACCCATAGATTATTCCCTTGAAAATATTCAGATACAGCTCTAGCAGGTGTACCACCAATAGTAATATCACAAATACTTCCTAATAAGTCAGAATCATATTTAGACTTTATTTCAATGTTAGTTTCCTTATATAAACTTATAGCTTTATCAAAATTTGTTTTTTTGAAGTTTAATAAATCTATCAAACAGTACATGCTTATATTATTATATTCATTTTCAAATTCTTCGTCTAAAAAATTACATTTGATAGCTTTATTTATTTTGGAATCATCTAATAAATCACTCGGATTAAATAGTGGTGTTACAATATTTTTTATTCCCCTATTCTTAGACAAAGTACTTTCATTATCATTATTATTTCCACCGATGTATTTAATTCCTTCAGAACCTTTTCTATTAGACCATTCATAACCTAAATATTTTTTTACTTCATCTTTACTAGAAGGAGCATTTACAACTAGAACATTATTTTTTTGATTTGATGCTAACATATAATGATATAATTTATCTTTTTCGATTTCCAATATTTTATTTATTTCTTTTACTTTTGAATCATCTAAATATGATTTAATAATTTCATTTTCTTTAAGTTTATCAGTAATATTTTTATTTATTAATAATTCTATATAATCATCATATTCATAATTTTGTAGTTTTAAATATTCTAATAATATATCTTTATCTTCAAAAACCTTATCATTTTCAAAATTACCACTAAACCATGCATTAACTCTATTTTTATAATGAGTTGCTAATGATGGATTTTCTTCTTTTTTCTTTAAAAATAATGTAACTGTATTAGTTCCAGTAGCACCAAATGTACCACTCGGTAATTCTACAATACTTACTATATCAAAATAGTGTAATATTATTTCCCTAGCCTTTGTATATAAACTTCCGCTATTAGTCAATATTGAAGCAGGTAAAATAATTCCGGCTACTCCTCCAGGTTTTAACAACTGTTTTGCCCTTTCAATAAAGAATGTTTCAATTGAATTATTTGAAGAAAAAGCATTTTTACTAACATATTTTATCAAATCATAATTGTGTCTTTCCTCATCAGTTAAAGTTTCCAAAAAACCCTTAACTGAATATGGTGGATTTGCTATCAAAATATCATATTGGCCATCTTGAATATTTTTTTTATCTGACAAAGCATCACCATATATAATATTAATATCATCTTGGCCATACATAAATGCTGATACTTTTGAAACTTTGGATAATCTATACTCTTTTTCTATTCCGTCAATTGCAGCATAGTATTCATGTAATTTATCTTTGTTTACATATTTTTTTATTTGGCTTGCATATTCGTTTAAAAAGTGTCCAGCTCCACAAGCGTAATCTATTACTTTTGGAGGTTCATCTAAATTTTCAATTATTTCCTTTAAAGGAAGTGCAGATACTATAAATCTTGTAATAGGAAGTGGTGTAAAAAATTGTCCCTCACTCTGTTTAATACCATCATCCAAAAAACCTTCAAATAGATCTCCTAAAAATTGGTTTTGCTCGTCTGTTTTTAATTTAATTTCTTGAAACATCCTTACAATTTTCAAGAGAATTTCAGAATTTTCCTTAAATAATTCTTCATTATGTACATCAATAAATGAAAAATCATTATTTGTATAAAATTTTAATTCTCTAAAATAAGATAAAACTGTATCCTTAGTTGCATCCAAATCATTTTTAAATAATCTAAAAGCATTATTAATTTGGCTATCATCAATATAAGTTACTTCTTCATTTAAGAATTTTTGCATTCCATCTTTATATAACTTTTGAAGTCTATCTTGTAATTGGTAATAATCATCATATGCAATACCTTTCCAATTAAATTTTAAGCCATTAGGATGTTGAATTTCATCAACAATTTTTGCTAAAAATATATTTACTAACTTATCAAATGCATTTTCGTGTCCAGAAACATTATGTTGTCTTAAAATAGTAGCAAACTCATTATATTTCTTTTGTGTATCTTCAAAATTTATCGTTTTTAAATCATTATACGAATACAATTTATTAATTTTATATGGTTGTATTCCGTCTTCAAAAATACCTGTTTCTTCCGCTTCACAATTATATATATCCTTCCAAACTTTATATAATTCTTTTACATCGCTTGCATCTTTAAAGCGTTTTCTATTTGATAACTTCAATGTCTTTAAATATTCTTCATTGTCTTTTATTGTAATTATTTTATTTTTATAAACAATTTTACCATCATCTATATTAGAAGTATATAAACATAAATAATTTGTTCTTTTAACTTGTTGTGCATAACTAAATAATTGAGCACCATTTGATAATGTATCATTCCAAGCAGAATCATATTCTATACCATATGTCTTACATTCAATAATTAAATATTCATGACCGTGATTATCTTTTACAAGAATATCAGCTTTTCCACCAGAAGCCCCTCTACCTAATTGCCATCTTGGTTCCAATTCTAAATTTCGAGCCATATACCCTTTACTTAATAATCTGTCAACACATTCAAAAACAACAAAATTTTCAGGGTGTTCAAAATTTGAAGTCGTTTTATCATTTACTTTCAACTCTTGTGGATAATATATTTTCTCATTTTTCAAGTCTACCATTATAGAAGATGCATCTTCAAAATTTTTCACATACATATTCTCATCATAAGTAGAATAATGTAATAAATTTAATAATTGCTTTAGATTTTCTTTTCTTATCATTATAAACCTCCCGTTTGTTTCTAACTTTAACCATATCTGACACTATGACATTAAATTAGGATATATCATATACCTATTTCTAGTGTCATTCTGTCATTTATTAATCAACTATATCACTTACTGATACATTGTAATATTCTGCTAATTTCTTAACTGCTTCATTGCTTAGTTTTCTACTACCTTTTTCATATTTGTTATAAGTAGATAAATCTACTTCTAAGTATTTTGCTAATTCCTTTTGAGATTTATTATTTTCTAATCTCAAATTCTTGATTCTAAGCCTAATTCTAGCTTTAGTCTTTTCTTCTTCTTTGTCAAAATATTTATACTTAAAAGTAACCTTAACATACTTCGGCGTATTGTCTGCTACTTTTAAAGCAAAATTAGATAATTCTAATGATTCTTTATCAGATAACTCAGGCGTATTTTCAAAAAAGTAATTAGTTGATACTTTATAAAATTTAGCTAAATCTTTTAATACACTAATAGGTACCATTCTATCACCTAATTCATAGTGCTTATATGTAGATGTATTTACACCTACTACTGAACAAATTTCTTTTTGAGTTAAGTTAAATTGCTTTCTTAACTTACTCATATTTGTTCCTATAGTAACATCCATTGGTTTTCTCTTTTCCATAGAATTACCTCCTATTTTTCTTCACAAATCCATTATAACATAAAATTTCCATTTTGGAACATTTGATGCAAAATTTGTCATAAAAATATCAAATTAAAATTTTTAAAATTTTTACAAATCGCAACTTGACTTTTTGGAACT
>CAKPKU010000049.1 GCA_934167365.1 uncultured Clostridia bacterium | reverse complement strand
ATATACTATTTCTTTTCCATCTTTATATTTATCTAGACCTGTAAAACTATATTTCCATTCTGTTGCTTCGCTTATCTCTTTTGAATCAACTTTTACTCCATCTGCTAATAAATATACTGTTAATTTTTCTGGTCTTTTTCCATCTTTATTTCCATTATCTTTCCAGGTTTTTGTTCCGCTTACTTCTACTTTTTCTGGATTGTGTGTATTTATTAAGTTATATCCTTCTACTGTTTTTGTATATTCATTTATTTGACTTTCATCTACGGAATATACTATTTCTTTTCCATTTTTATATTTATCTAAATCTGTAAAGCTATATTTCCATCCTTCTGCTTCACTTATTACTTTATTTGCAATAACATCTCCATCAGCTAATAAGTATACTCTAATTTTTTCTGGTCTTTTTCCATCTTGGTTTCCGTTATCATTCCATGTTTTTGTTCCACTTATTTCTACTTTTTCTATTTCTTCTACATATACTGTTTCAAAGTCTATATCATCTTCTTTTTTACCGTTTTCTTCTCCTGGGTAATAATCAATATATGTATCATTTATTCCATATTTTCTATTGTAATCTTTGTAGTAAGTTTCTAATTTTAATATGTCTGATGTTAGACTTCCTGGTGTTGAATCTCTATCTTTAATTCCTTCTACAATATTTCCATTTTCATCTGTTGCAACTTCACTTGTAATTTCTGCTCTGTTTGTTAAATATCCTGTTACATTATTAACTTTACATACAATAGATACTGTTTGATATAAATCACTATTGTTGTTATTTTCTGCTATTTTAGATAAGCTGTCACTCATTAATGTTTTATTTCCTGTATATTCTAATACAACTTTTGAGTCTCCTTGTTTAGATGTTGTTGTCCAATTAGCTGTTGATGAATTATCAATTTGTACAAATGTTAATCCGTTTGGTAAGTAGTCTGTTATTGTTTTTGCATATCCGTAGTAATCATCTGCACTTCCTTCATTGTATACTCTTATTGTATATGTTATTTCATCATCTACATTTACTGTTATATATTCTTTGTTATGATAATATTCTGCATTTCCTGTACTTAATGCTGCTGCTACTGATGCTGAATTTACCTTTGGTAGTCTGTTTTCTGTTAGGTTATATCCGTTAACTATTGCATTTCCATTTACTGCTGATATACTTTTTCTTAATGCTAAATCTAGCTCTTTATTTGATATTTTTACCCATTCAAAATCATCATCATCTTCATAATCAGTATCATTTTTATCAATATATTCTAAATCTTTGTTTAAGCCTTTTACATTGTTTTCATATGATTTAATCATATTTGAAATTTCATTAGTGCTTGCATTTTCTTTTACTGAATCTTGAACTGAATCTCTATCTAATTTAGATTCCTTTTGGTTTTGTACATATGTATTATTTATGTAATATCCGTAATCTGTTATTTCCGCAACGTTTGTTAGTATTTCATCTACATTATTAGATGTTACTTTACATTGAACTTCAACATATGCAGAGCTTAATGTATTATTTTTATATGCATATATGCATGTATTTGCTAAATAATCTGTTGATATAATTGTTGTTCCATTATCTCCACTTGCTACTGACCAGTTATAATTTACTCCATTTACATTGCCTGAATAAAATTCTAGTCCCTTTGGTAAATAATCTGTTATTTTTTTAGCATATCCATTTATATCACCTTCATTGTAAACGTATATTCTATATGTGATTATTGAGTTATTTGTTACATTTACAATACTTTTATTCATATTATATGATGCTGTTGTTTTGCTTGCATTTGCATTGTTTAAGTCACTTTTATTTATGTCTATTAATCTATCAAGATCAATACTACTATTATCTGAATATTTTACAGATGTTATTTGTTTTGTAAGTGCCATATCAAAATTTTGAATTTTAACAGTTTCAAAATCATCATCATCTTCATTTCCTGCATATGTATATTTTTTATTAATATCTGTTGATTCTATATTAGGGTTTCCTTTATTTCCTTTCCAATTATTTGAAAGGTCTGTCATTTTTAAACTTCCTGGTGTTGAATCTCTATCATCTACATCTTGTCCACTTATATTTGTTGTTTTGTCTGCTGTTATTTCAGCAATATTTTTTAATAATGCTCCTGTTTTGCTACTTGTAACTTTACAGTATATATATATAACTTTTGTATCTAATGTATCTGATTCTTTGTTGTATGCTTTTATTTGTTTGTCTGATAAATATGTTGTCGAAATTTCTGTAAATCCATTTTCTGAATTTCCTTTTGTCCATCCATAATATTCATCATTATTATTTAAAATTCCTAATTTTACTAAATTATCTTTACTTACAAGCTCTAATCCATCTGCTATATAGTCAGTAACTTTTGTTGCATATCCATCTAATGAACCTTCATTTGATATTGTTATTGCATATTTTACAATATCTCCTGTTGCTACATTTACTGGATATTTGTTTGTATACCATATTTCAGTTGTATTTCCCTTATTTAATGTAGACATTCTTTGTAATTTTCTTGTTTTTAATATATCATCTTGTTTGTCTATATTATATTTTTCTGTTGAAGTTTCATTGTCTACACTCCATACTGCTTCTATGTTTTTTAATAATCTTAAGTCAAATTCAGTATCTTCTGTTGTACCATTTAATTTTCTTGATACTGTATTCTTTTTTAAATAAACTATATCTTGTGATCTTTGTTTATAAAAAATATTTCCCTTTGTTTCTACTCCAATTAAATTAACTGATATATCAACTTTTACATTTGATAAGTCAATACCTGAATTTGTTATTTTTATATATATATTTGTTCCGTCAAATGTTATTGTGTAATCTGATGTTGCTAATTTTGTTCCATTTATTTTTACTTCATAATTCTTTTTTGTTATTACTTCTTTGTCATATCCATTAATTACAAAAGGTCCTATTTTTTTATTTTGTAAATCAACCTTTGCATTACTAGAGCTCATTGTTAATGAATTAAGCATTGAACTTACTCCATTAGAGCTTTTATTTGGAGAGCTATAATTTCCTTTTGTATCAGCAACTGCTTTTAGCCCTGTATACATCCAATTATAATATTTTCCCTCTAAGCTATATCCTCCATATAATTTTGTTAATCCTGGGAATGACTTTGTATTTGTTGTGTAATTCCATAATACGCATTGTTGTACACTATAAAATACGTTATACCATTTGTTTTGGTATACATGATTTATAGCTGTATCCATACTTTCATTACTAAAATTTGATAAATTATATTTTTCTTTTATTGCATCTTTTGCTATGTCAGTATGTAATACTTGCTTTAACTGGTCAATCATTGTAATCATTTCATCACTGTTTTGATCTTCACTTAAAAACATGTTGTCCATTACCCATAGTGCTTTATTGTAATTTTCAACAGATCCAAACAGTTCAATAATTTGATTATTTGTCAAATTATAAATATCGGAACTTATTGTATAGTATGAACCACTATTTAATGTTCCACAATAATCCAAACAATAAATGTTATTGTATGTACCTGAAGATTCTTTATATCTATACATACGTGTGTTACCATTTATTGTATACATTGTTTTAGAAGGACTAACCTTTACGGTAGTGGCTTCTGATCTTGAACTTGCCATAACCATTACTGCTAAAATTGCTAGAATAGTTATAAATACACATCTAATCTTTTTTTGCATATCCTTTACTCCTTTACTTTTTTGGAATTTCGGTAAGAGGCAAGAAATATCATACAATAATTGTATGATATCTCTCTCAAATTTTCTCTTCCGTAAGCATTTTTAACTTTTTTTACAAATTCATTAAAAATTACTATATATTTTACCATATAAGTACCGCAAAATCAATAATTTGACACAATTTTAGTCTTTAAAGTTAGGAAATCCTTTTTCCTCTTATTTCCGTAGTTTTTCTTAATAATTCCATATGTGTGCTCTTGACTTTATTAATTATTTAATCTATTATCACTATATAATTATAAAAAGGAGATTACATATGAATCAAAAGAAAAAATTAAAAAAGTTTATTTATTTACTAACATTTATTCTTACACTAATTTATATTATTTACCGCATTTTTTTTACACTACCAATTCATTTAGGTACAACTTGTATCATTTTTGCATTACTGGTACTTTCTACGGAAATATGGGAGTCTTTCGATTTTTTTATTTACTACATTAATAGTTTGATGACTGACAGAGAATCACCGAATATTCCTATATTGGATAATATTTCTGATTATCCTGATATTGATATTTTTATTGCTACACTAAACGAACCAGAAGATTTGCTAAAAAATACAATTACTGCTTGCCAAAATTTGGATTATCCTCAAAAAGATAAAATTCATATATATGTATGTGATGATGGAAATAGAACTACAATAAAAAAATTAGCAAATACTATGAATATAAACTATATTACTCGTTTAAATAATAAAAATGCAAAAGCAGGTAATTATAATAATGCTTTAAAACATTCAAACTCCCCATATATAGTTTTTTTTGATGCAGATATGGCTCCTACTACTGATTTTTTAAGCATAACACTTCCTTTTTTTCTAAAAAGCAAGCATACAAAAATAGGATTTGTTCAGTTGCCACAAAGTTTCAAAAATCCAGATATATTTCAATACAGATTTCATTTAGAAAACAAAATACCCTTTGAACAAGAATATTTCTATAATTCATTACAACTCGCAAAAAATAAATCTAATTCAGTCATTTTCTGTGGTACTAATGCTTTAGTATCAAGAAAGGCTTTAGAAGATGTTAATGGTTTTGCAACTGGTACTTTATCTGAAGATATTGCAACTGGAATGCTTATTGAAAATAAAGGTTATACTTGTATTGCATTAAATAATATTGCGGCCTACGGAAATTCCGTAGAAGATTTTACTGGTTTTGCTAAACAACGTTCTAGATGGGCCAGGGGTTGTATTCAAATGGGTAAAAAATATAAAATATCTAAATGTATAGGATTATCTTTTAAACAAAAATTAGAATACCATTCATGTATATCTTATTGGTATTTTGGAATTAGAAGACTAGTATATTTACTAGCCCCACTACTTTTTAGTATGTTTGGAATAATTATAATAGATTGTAATGTTTCAATCTTTTTAGCTTTATGGTTGCCTACATATTTACTAAAAAGATTTGCTATTGATAAACTTGAAAATAATGAAAGGTCTTCAACTTGGAATACAATTTATGAAACAATTTTAACTCCTATTTTAGCAGTTGAAACTTTAAAAGAGCTATTTGGGTTTAGCAAAACAAAATTTGAAGTTTCGCCCAAAGTAGGACATTCCTCAAAAATGAGTAAACTAAATTTAAAAGTGTTGCTTTTCCATTTAATAATATTATTATTAAATTTAACAGGATTTGTAATGTGTATATTTAGATTAAAAACTTCTAATTTGATGGTATATTTATTACCATTGATTTGGACTTTATCAAACGTTTTTTATTTAGCAATATCAGTACGATTTGACATACGATATAAAAAATATAATTACAAAAACTTTACTCCTAATAAAGTAAAGCAATATAAATACTAAAAAAAAATAGACAATTAATGTTTAATACACTAATTGTCCTATTTTTTATTCTAATTTTCATCATCGTCATTTCCAAACAATTCATCAAATTTTGCTTCTAGTTCCTTTTGAATATCTAATATTTCCTCGTCTTTAGAATCATCCATGCTTTGATTTTCCAAATCATCATCAGGCAATTCACCTAAATCGCTTTGTAATATATTTGAGTCATGCTCTTCTTCATCTTTTTTATTCCTTCTTTTAGGCTTTTCTATTGGATCTAATTCCTCTTTTTCATCTTCCTCAAATAAATCATCAAGTGATTCCACATTTAAATCTTTGTTCTCATCTTCGTTAAATTGATTATATGGATTAAATTTTCTCCAAACTCCACGTTTTCCTCCGTCAAAGTTATTATGATCTAATTTAAACTTATTGAATTCCTTAATCATATTAGTTTTAAAGAAAAATATTTTTTTAGCTTTTACTGGTTTTATACCCTTTTCATATATAATACAATAGTCCATACTCATTCTTCTTAATTCATCTGGCGTCATTAAGGCCCTTGCCATAATTTGCTCTGAATCACTTGTTCCACTTTTATGTCCATCTTTATCTTTACTTTTTGATATACTTGTTCTTGAAATTGTTTTTTCACCTAATGCTTTAGAAAAATATTCAACTGTTTTTGTTGAGTTACTTCCTAAAAACAAGTGAGTATCACAGTTTCCCATAATTGTTTCATATGCCTTATCATATATTGCCTCTAATTGGTCTAAATTTTGTAATATAACACTAAATGAAATGTTTCTACTTCTTGATGTTGATATTTTTTTATCAAAGTCTGGTATCTGTCCAATGTTTGCGAACTCATCAAGTATAAAAAATGTTTGCACTTTTAATTTACCGCCATTATTATCAGCAAAATCATATAATTGTTGAATCATTTGAGCAAAGAATATTGTTAATAAGAAATCATATGCAGTGTGTGTATCTGATGAAATCACATATACTGCTGTTTTTACACTACCTATTCTTTCAAAATCAATTGTATCTGTTGATGTAACTTCTGCAATATCCTTTGAGTCAAATTTACCAAGTTTTGCTTGTAAACTTACTAGAATTGAGCTAAATGTTTTATCTGCCGCAACTTCAACGTTTTTATAATATGTTCTTGCTGGGTGATCTAATGGTAAAACACTCATCATTTCCTTTAGTAAGTTTCCTCCATTGCTATCTGCTGCTGCTGCTCTAACCATTTCTGCACAACTTGCTAAATTTTGCTCCTCCGGAGGTCTTACTGCAATTAAATAGAATATAAGTGCTTTTAATAACATTTCTGCTGTATCATCCCAAAATGGATCTGATGATCCCCCTTTATTTTGACCTTTTATTATTGTTGATGCTATAACATCAACATCAAGGTCACTTTTAATATGAGCTAAAGGATTGTAACCATCGCTGTTTTTTGGATTTACTAAATTTAATACTTTTATTTCATAACCATTTCTTTGCAAATATCCTGCTGTATCATCATATAACTCACCTTTTGGATCTGTAAATACATATGATCCTAATTTTTGGTATGCATTTGGTTTTGAGTATGATGCAGATTTACCAGCACCAGATCCGTCCAACTATCAATACGTTAATATTTCCTGGCTTGTCTACTGGTAAATAATTTTTTTCTGCAAGAATTATTCCAGATTTCTTACTTAATACTTTGTACTGTTCACCATTTTCACTCCAATCACTTGATCCATGCTCAATATCGTGAAAATCTCCATCTCCTCCATTTGATTTCTTTAGGAACCAAACAAGAACAAATGCATAGTAAAAAAATGTATAATATCCTAATATTCTTAACGTTGTTGACTTGTACAATTCCTGAAATGCTTTTACTCTACTTCCAATATCTATTATATAATTGAAAACTATTTCTCCAAAAACATTAACATTAACCACTCCAGATGCTGACATTGAATCAACACCAGCTACTATGATTGGTATGATAAATACTATGGCTAGTAATAACCATAGTATAATATGCATTAATAATTTTTTTCCTGTTTTATTTGTAAAAATTTTATTTTTCATATTTTTTCACCTTCTCATTAGTATATCTGCTTCTCATTTTTCTTTGAATATTTTTTAATAAACTTTTCATCAATATTTTTTCTTACTGACTTTGATGTTATTTCGTTTGGCTCAGGAAATTTCTCTACTTTCTCTGAATCATCTAAACTATTAATATTAAATCTTGAATAATCCTTTTTTATTAGTGAATCTCCAACACCATCAATATTTGGAATCAATGTTTTCTTTGCATTTTTTAAAACATTTGCTACCAATTCTCTACCTCTAATTAAAAAACTTAAAAAGTCAAATTTTGGCCATTCTCTTACTTTCTTGACTGATGGTTTTGTATTTGCATTGGCATCCATCTACATTCCCCCTTGATTTAATTTCACCTTATTCTGAAAGCTAAATAAGATTTATTTGGTTTTAATATACACTTTCCCTTTACTTCATTTGTTTTATTATCATAATATAAAATAGGATTTATTTCATTTCCCGTTTCTGGATCTATAATATATATTGGCATTCTCATATTAGGTGTACAATTAAATTCTTTATAACTCTCTTCTGTTGAGTCACTAGAAATAGTATCAAATTTCATCGGTATATTCTTTTTAATAAATTTAACTTCATTATGTTTTAATAAGCCCATATTAACTGTTACCTGATCTTTTTGAAAAGTTAAAAATAAAAGTTGATTTCCTGCCTTTTTTGGCAAGTCAACAAAAAAGGTTTTTCTTTTTTTGTCATCAACTAGCTCCTCAATTGAATCTAATCGTTCTATTGTAAATTTTGGAAATTTACTTGACTTGTTTTTATCTGTTTTATTAATTTCATAAACTACTGTGTTAATATCCTTTTGATCTGTTATACTAAAATGTTTACCTCGTAAATATTCCATAAAATAGTACACCCCTTTCCTATGATCCTGCTTCATAGTTTATCTTTCGCTTACAATATATTAAATTATAACATCATTTTGTATTTGCTGTCAACTTATTTTATGTTTACTAAATCATTTGGTTTAAATTTTGAAATTCGTTTCAATTCTGCAAATAAGTTACGCTCTTCATCTGTTAACTTTTTAGGAATAATAATTTCTGTTTTTATAATCAAATTTCCTCTTTGCTTGTCTTCTACAAAATATCCCTTATTTGGAATTGATATTTGATCTCCATTTTGTGTTCCCTTTGGAAGTATTATTGTAACATCTCCATCAATTCCGTTTACTGAAGTTCTACATCCTAATGCTGCATCCCAAGGAGTAACTAATAATTTGACATATATATCACTATTTTTTAACTCATATATAGAGCTATTTTTTATATTTATTTGTATTATTAAATCTCCATTTTTTCCACCGTTTTTTCCTATTTTTCCTTGACCTTCTACTCTTAATTTTTCACCACTTTTTATTCCTGACGGAATTTTTATATCGATTATTTTATTTTTTTCTGTTTGTGATGCTATTGAAACTTTTTTTTCTGTTCCATCAAATGCCTCTTTTATCGAAATTTCTAGCTCTGTTTCAATATTTTCACCTTTTATTGGAGATGGTTTTATATGTTCTTTTTTTGATATGTTTCCTCCAAAAAACATATTTACTATATCATTTACCTTTACTTCTTTATCATTACTTTTTGCTTTTTGCAATTTTTTTCCTACATAATAGTACCATGATTTATCATATTTTCTTTTTTGAGCTGGATCTGATAATATTCTATATCCCTCGTTTATGTCTTTAAATCTTTCTTCAGCACCTTTGTTGTTTACATTTACATCTGGATGGTATTTTTTTGCTTGCTCTCTATATGCTGCTTTTATTTCAGTTTGCGTTGATTTAATATTGTTTTCTAGTTCCAACAGTTTATAGTAATTTTTAAAAACCATTTATTTAACATCCTCCATACGTTTTTCATCATTATATTAAAATTATAGCACTATTTTGCTTTCAATTCAATATTTTTACTCGCCTGTTTTTAAGTTATTTACTAGCTCTATAAAATGCATTCCATTTGATGCTTTTATTAATATACAGTCATCATCTTTTTTTATTTTATTTATTAAATTTATTACTTGATTATTATTTTCAAAAATAAAAATATTCTCTTCATTCATTCCACGTTTTTTCGCTGTTTCAGCAATATTTTTTGATTCATTTCCTACGGTTATTAAAATATCAATTTTATTTTTAGCTACTTCCTCTCCAACCTTGCAATGTAAGTCTTTTGAGAATTCTCCAAGCTCTAACATATCTCCAAGTATAGCAATTTTTCTTTTTCCTTGTAATCTTGCTAAATTTTCTATTCCTGCTTTCATTGAGTCATAATTTGCATTATAGCAATCATTAATAATTGTTATATTATTTATTTTTTCAATTTCCATTCTATTTTTTGTAAGCTCAAAATTTTCTATTCCATCAATTATATCATGCATATCTATTTTTAGTTCATTACCTACACATATTGCAGACATACTATTATATACAAATGGATAGCCTGAAACAGGTACATTTATTGTATATTTTTTCCCTTCATGCTCTATTTCATATTTACTACCGCTTGAATTTATACAAACATTTTTTGCCATTATATTACTTTTATTTTCAATTCCAAAAGTAATAGCTCTATATTTTGAATTTTGCTCATTCCACATATGTAACATGTCATTATCATTATTTATTATTATTGGACCATTATCAGATAATCCTTCTAAAATTTCAAGTTTAGCTTTTAAAATATTAGCTCTAGATCCTAAATTTCCAATATGTGCTGTTCCAACATTAGTTATTACTGCTATTGTAGGTTTTGCTATATTGGTTAATAAGCTTATTTCCCCTAAGTTGCTCATTCCCATTTCAACAACTAGTGCATTATGATTTTTTAATCTCAATATAGTTAATGGAAGTCCTATATGATTATTAAAATTTCCTTCAGTTTTTAACACATTAAATTTTTTCGCAACAACACTTGAAATTACATCTTTCGTACTTGTTTTTCCAACACTTCCAGTTATTGCAATTACTGGTATATTGTATAAACTTCTTTTGAACTTCGCTAATTTTTGTAAGGCTACTAAAGTATCCTTTACTTTTATGATTGATCTGTCACTGTACTTTTGTTTTACTTCTTCTGAAACATCAATATCTAGAATAATACAAGCTTATGCTCCAAGCTCTAATGCTTTTTCATAAAATATTCCTCCATTTATTTTTTCACCTTTCAAACCAAAATATATATCA
>CAKPKU010000048.1 GCA_934167365.1 uncultured Clostridia bacterium | reverse complement strand
ATCTAAGATATCCGCCAGTATATGTTCGTAATGTCATGTTTATTTTATCAATAGTATTTTTTACTATTTTTTCATTTGGATCAAAAACTCTAAATGGATATATTGCTCCTATAATACTAATATCCATATTATTATCATTTGTATTTCTCTTTAATGTCATTAGTTCATTATCAACTAAATTATTTTTTATATATGCTTTTAATAAACTAATATATGTTTTAAGTTTTTCTATAATATTATTTCTTTTTTCAGCTCTTAATCTAACCGCATTGTCACTTTTTATATCTATATTTTCATAAATATTTATCATAGATTCAAAAGCAGCAATTATGCTTGATAATGAATATAAATGAATTCCCTCATTCATTTCCCATAAATCATAACTAACATGTTTATGTATTTCAAAATTCTTCTTATACTTATTTTTTAATTCTTGCTTTACAATATCAGTTTCTTCAATTTCCAATATATTTTCAACATACTCCATTAAAAAACTAATTGCTTTTTCGCATGTTTTTAAATTTTGTACCAAAAACTCTTTATTATTCGTATATTTAAAATGATTATATATTCCAAACACAACACTTGCAGTTTCATCAATCTGATAACCCCAACAAGGAGCTAGTGTTCCATCTGTAAAAAATCTTTGTTCCCACATTCCATTATCACTTTGTGTTTTTCTGCAAAAATTATTGTAAAAAAGCTCTGTTTCTTTTTCCATATGTAATAAATCAAAAGCAGTAGTTATAAATATTGAGTCACGTGGCCAGCAATATGTATATCCTCCACTTTTAGCTCTATTTTCATCGGTCTCCAAAGCAGCTGCAATTCCACCTGTGTCATGATTTACTAAAATTGGAAATAACAGTATAGATCTATTATAAATTTCATATATTTTCTTTAGATAATTACTATTATCTGTTTTAATATTAAACTTACTATGTTTTTCTACATAAGATTTCCAATAATCTTCAACTTTCTGAATTTCAATATTAGATTTAATTTTCAAATTTTCTTCTATTTTTTCTTGAACATTATTATTGTTATCAACTGTCACAAAAAGATCAAAATCAATTTCTTGTTTAGGGTTAATAATTCCTAAATTATATGATATAGCAATTTCATTTGACATTCCTATATAATCCTTATCATATAAATCAGCTTTTTGAATTACAGAGCCAACATCATTAAGTTTATGTCCATATATATTTTTATTTGAAAAAATAGATAAAGCATAATTATAATTATACTGAATTATGCCATTATCTATAATTCTAGATCCAAAGTTTTCCAATATATTAGATAAAATTTTACTATTTACAATAAATTTAACATCTAAATCTATATCACTCATATTTTTTAATTTATATTTTTTAATTAATATATTTTTTTCAATCATAATACAATCAACTTGTTCAATCTTTAAATTAAAGTATGTATTTTCAATATTAGTAACTAATACATTAGTATTTTCAACATATTTTTGTGAATATTTATTATTAATATCTTGGTGTAGGTAAATAATATCAGAATTATTTACCTTTACACCAGTATGAAAAAAATCTATAAACTGCCTTCCATCAATTTGAGGAAAACAAAGTCTTTGAAGCTCTCCATTTTTTGTAAAACTAGCTACAATATTATTATTACCTACAATTGCATTATTAAAAAATTTATCACTCATCTTTTGTACCTCCTAAAAATGCTCAAATTATTTATTTTCTACAATTTGCACAATTTGTTGTTCTAATAATTTTATTCTCTCATTTAATTTTGCAATTTCATCATCATTAACAGCATTTGCTAAAATGTCCTCTTTAATAATACTTTCCATATCAGCTAGCTCTTCTTTTAAAGTTTCCATTCTATCAATAACTTCTAATTTACCATACTCTTTAGATTTATCATTTCTTATCATATCTGTTAATTTTACTTTTTCAGATAAATCATATGTTTCTCCATATCCAGGTATAGTTACAGGAAGATCTGTTGTCTCATGAATTAAATCTCTTAATACTTTTTGACCTTCTTCTTCACCGTGAACTAAAAATATATGCTCTGGTTTTTTAATAAAAGAATACACAAAATTTAAAAGACCATCTTGATCAGCATGACCAGAATATCCTTCTATATATTCAACTCTTGCATTTACAGCTATTTCTTCTCCAAATAGCTTTATAGTTTTAGCACCATCTACAATTTTTCTTCCAAGAGTACCTTGAGCTTGGTAACCTACAAATAATATAGTATTTTTAGGATTCCAAATTGTATGTTTCAAATGATGCTTAATTCTACCAACTTCACACATACCACTTGCAGAAATTATAATTGATGACTCATTACTTTCATTTAAAGCTTTAGACTCTTCAACTGTTTTAGTAAATTGAAGACCATTAAATTCAAGCGGATTATCTCCTCTTTTAATTAGCTCTTGTGTTTCTTCATCAAATAAATTCATATTTTCTTTAAACACCTCAGTTGCAGAAATAGCTAATGGACTATCTACATAAACTGGTGTTCTCATTAAAATTTCATATTTTTTCTCAAACTCTGGTGTATCTAAATTTGAATCTTTAATTTTATTTAGTTCATATAAAATCTCTTGAGTTCTACCAACAGCAAATGATGGAATTACAACAATTCCGCCCTTTTTTAAAGTATCTGTTACAATATCAATAAAAAGTTCTGCTTTATGATCATTTCTAATATGTTTTCTATTACCATATGTTGACTCCATTACAAGAAAATCAGCATCTTCAATCATTGTAGGTTCAGATAATAATGGAATATCATTATTTCCTAAATCTCCAGAAAAAACAATTTTCTTATTCTCACCATTTTCTTTAATCCATATTTCAATTGTACTAGATCCTAACATATGCCCTGCATCATTAAACCTAATATGAATATTATCATCTAATTCAATTATTTGGTCATATGGCTCACCTTTAAATAGTTCCAAACATTTTGCAGCAGTCTCGGCATCATATATTGGATCAATTGGCAATTCACCTCTACGAATTCTTTTTCTATTTTTCCATTCAGCTTCTGTTTCTTGAATATGACCACTATCAGGTAACATTATTGCACACAAATCACAAGTTGCATTTGTTGTATAAATCGGATTTCTATATCCATCTTTATATAGTTTTGGAATTCTTCCTGAATGATCAATATGAGCATGTGTTAATAACATAAAATCTATTTCATTAACATCAAAAGGAAATGGCTCTGCATTTTTTAGCTCCTCCTTATCTGACCCTTGATATAAACCACAATCTACAAGAAATTTTCTTCCAGCTCCTTCAACTAAAAAATTAGATCCTGTAACAGTTTTTGTTGCTCCTAAAAAAGTAACTTTCATTTGTACCTCCTATTATTTCATTAAATAAATATTCTCATTTTTCTATCAACTCTTTTTATTAGTTCATTATAATCATCATCACTAAAATTTATACTTTCCTTGCTTTCTAAAATATTTTCATCATAATATTCAATAATTAACTTTCTATCTATATATTTAAGCTTTATTTGAATTTTATTTATATTTGTCATTTTAGCCACAAAAATATATTTTAAAATTTTATAATTTACATTATAATCTTTAGTTATCTGGTCAATAACCTTATTATCACACAATTTTGTTATTAATTTTTTTTGCATATTTCTTCTATCAACTTCAAGCTCTTTTAAGTCCTTTATTTTTCTTGTATTATCTATTGGTAATAAATTATAATATCTTACCTCATAAATCAAATTAATTAGCTCTTTTTTCAAATCATGAACCTCAATTTTTTTATAAAAACAAGAAATTGTTTTAAGTTGTAAATCTATTAAATTGTAAAATACTGAATCATTTCTTCTAATTAATATAAAAATATCATTTAATATCTGTATTTCTTTTTCAATTTTTTTTCTTAATTTAGCATACTCAAAAGGTGCAATTGCATTTGAATTTTCTACTAAAACTTTCAATTTATTTGATCTATAATTTTCTAAATATCTTTTGTAATTTTGTACAGTCTTATATTTAGCTTTTATTTTAGGATTTAAAAATTTCTTTTTTAATAACTTCTCATTTATCAATACATTATCAATTTTTTTAACTGCTTGCCTATTTTTGTCATTTTCATCCATTAGGTTTGAAATATATTCCTCTTTATTTGAAATTTCACAAAGCTCTGTTTGTTTTTCTTTTAAATAATCCATCAATTCTTTCTCATTAGATTTATTTAAATTAGCATATATTAATAAACAACATTTTTCTATTTTTTCTAAAAAGCTACTTGCTTTTTTCTCACCATAAAGCTCTTCTAAACCTGACTTTAGCTCTGTTTTCAGATCATTTTGTTTTACTAGCTCTGACAATTTCTTTTCACCCAATAATATTAATAAATCTTGATATATTAAATTATAATATTTACTATTTTTATTATCAATCGAATTATTCCATGACCAACCATTAAAATCTCTTATTATCTCAACACTATTTATTGACATACCTTTATTTAAAACAACCCTCATTGATTTATCAAAAACATTTTCAATTCGTTGTGCATCAGGAGTATGAATATAATAAAGAGCTTGCAATAAATACACTTCATTAGGAAATGCCTTTATTTTTTTATTTTTTCTATCAACTGCAAATTTACTTCTAGTTTCATTTGGATCTACAATTTCAATAGCATTACAATCATATTTTATTATATTATTTAGCTCTGATATTATATCGTTTTTAGGTTTAACATCATACTTAATTTTAGAATAATCCTTATATCCATTTTCAATTTTATATAAAGTATTTAATATTAAACTCTTTGCCTCATCATCAAATGATTTACTTTCAAGTGTTTCTTCTAATTGACTATCATAATTATTTTTAGAAAATATTGTATCTTTATTCTTCAAATTACTTCTCCCCTTTATACATTTTCAGTATTTTGCATTTTTAGCTCTTCCCAACGCTCTTTTGACATTAGCACTTCTCTTGGTTTACTTCCTTGGTATCCTGATATAATTCCTCTTTCTTCCATTTGATCAATAATTCTTCCAGCTCTTGCATAACCTACTTTAAACCTTCTTTGAATAAATGAAGTTGATGCCTGTCCTGTTTCAATAACAGTTTCAATTGCATCAGACAAAAATGGATCAGCATTATTATCTGAATCTTCAGCTTCAAGTAATTCTTTATCAGACTTATTGCTTTTTTCAATAGTTTCTATTATATCTTCACTATAACTAACTTCTCCAGCATTCATCTTTATAAAATCTACTATTTTTTCAACTTCCTCATCAGATACAAAAGCTCCTTGTACTCTAATAGGTTTAGCTGCACCAACAGGATAAAAAAGCATATCTCCTTTTCCTAAAAGTTTTTCAGCACCTGTAACATCAAGAATTGTTCTTGAATCTATTTGTGATGATACAGCAAATGCTATTCTTGAAGGCACATTTGCTTTTATTAATCCTGTAATTACATCAACTGATGGTCTTTGTGTAGCAATAACTAGGTGCATTCCAGCAGCTCTCGCTTTTTGAGCCAATCTACATATTGCCTCTTCAACATCTTTTGCAGCTACCATCATTAAATCTGCAAGCTCATCAATAATTATTACAATTTGAGGTAATTTAGCATTATCTCCTTCTTTTTCAATTGCTTTATTATATCCAACTAAATCTCTTACACCCTTTTGAGCAAACTTGTTATATCTATCATCCATTTCTTGAACTGCCCATGCAAGTGCACCAGCAGCCTTTTTAGGATCTGTTACAACTGGAATTAACAAATGAGGAATTCCATTATATACTGATAATTCAACAACTTTAGGATCAACCATAACAAGTTTTACTTCACTTGGTTTTGCATTATATATTATGCTTGTTATAATTGTATTTATACATACACTTTTACCAGATCCAGTAGAACCAGCAATAAGAACATGTGGCATTTTTCCAATATCTGCAACAATTGTTTTACCAGCAACATCCTTACCAAGTGCAACACTTAATTTAGATTTATTTGATTCAAATTCATCACTTTGAATAACTTCTCTTAAATGAACAGCTTCCTTTTCCTTATTTGGAACTTCTATACCAACTGCTTGTTTACCAGGAATAGGTGCTTCAATTCTAATTGTTTCTGCTGCCAAATTCAAAGCAATATCATCAGCTAAATTAGCAATTTTACTTACTCTTGTTCCTTCAGCAGGTTTTAATTCATATCTTGTAATTGTTGGTCCAACAGACACATTTTCAACTTTTGCAGAAACGCCAAAACTATATAGTGTTTTTTGAAGTTTAGCAGCAGTTTCAGCCAATGCCTTTGCACCAGACTTTGTGCTCTTTTTATTATTCAAACTCAAAATTTCGACTGGTGGATATTCATAATGTTCATCTTCAACAACTAAAGCATGCTCTAATTGTAATACTTCCTTCTTTTTATCCTCTTTTTGCTCTTCTTCTTGTTTAAATAAATTATTCTCTATATAATCTGTATTCTTTTGTTTTTTCTGTTGTGCTTTTTCCTGCTCTAACATATTTATTGTTAATTGTTCATCAACCTGTAAAGCAGCTCTTCGCTTTTCCTCTTTTTCTCTTTGTTTTCGCTCTTTAGCTGTTTCTGGTCTTGCATATGCTTCATCACCTAAATCAGCTTGAATAACAGAGTGTTTTTTTGATTTATTAACTCTTTCTTCAAGATCAGCTCTTTCACTTTCATTTCTATTAGCTCTTGATTTATTTACCATTTTAGATACATGTTCACTTGGTTTTAAACCAAACACAAATACAATAGTAATTATAGCAACACCCAGAACAATTATCAATGCAGCAATTGGTGCAAATAATTTTACAAGTGGATATGTAATTAACATACCAATTACTCCACCACCCTTATTAAGTTTTCCAAGATAATATGCTCTATCTATTACTTCAGAAAAAGCAATATTATATTCTAAAGCATTATTCAAAATTTGGTATAAAGTCATAGTTGATAAACAACAACCAGATATTATAGAACTATGAATAATTTTAGAAACTAAAATTTCTTTATCATCAACTAACATATATAAAGCTGCAACAAACGGAATTAACGGAACTATATATCTAAAAAAACCTAGTAATCCGCCAAAAACCTCATTTAATAAATTACCTGCATATCCAGAATTACCATAAATTAAGACTGCTGTTATAATACCAATTAATATTAGTAAAATAAATGTCATATCAATATTCATTTTAAACTGCTTTTTCTTATTTTTATTACTGCTCTTCTTTTTCTTCTTTGCCATATGTCCCTCCCATCAAAAAAAGTAATCGGATACATAGCAATAAAATTAACCACCCCGATTACTGATTTACTTGTTTTATTTAAGCTCATTACGATTATTTTGTATTATCTTTAAAGCTTCTTGTAAAGCTTGTTCAATTCCACTTAGTAGATTATCTGCATAGTCTTTTGTTCCTTTAGATATTTCTCGTGACATTTCATTTGCAGTTTCAATAATCTCAGCTTTTTTCTCGTATGCTTTCTTAGTTATTTCATGTTCATCAATCATTGATATAATTCTATTTTCTGCCTCTTTTACAATGTCATCAGCCTCTTTTTGAGCCTCAACTAAAATACGTTGTCTTTCTTCTTTTATCCATTTAGCTTGTTTTATCTCTTCTGGTAATTTTATTCTCAAATCGCTTATAAGCTCTATAATTTCATCTTTGTCTACTAAAACTTTGTTAGAAAAAGGCACTCCTTTGCTCTTCTCTAAAATGTCCTCTATATTTTCTAGTAAAGTAAATATTTCCATTGTTTAACCCCTTTCTACTAAAAATATAAGATTGGCCCTCCCATATTTTCTACTATCATAAACTTCCACATTTAAATTCTCCAAATTTTTTATTTCTCTATCTTTTTCATCACTTTCAATTATTATTATTCCATCTTCATTCAATAATCCCAATTCTAATATAAGCTTAATAGCCTCTTTAGAAATATTCAATTCATATGGTGGATCCAAAAATATTATATCAAATTTTATATTTTGACTGCTAAGTTCCCTCAAAAATTTGGCATAATCTTTATTACTAACAATAGCATTTTCTTCCAAATGTGTTTTCTTTAGATTATCTTTTACATATTTTATTGCTTCTTGTGATTTATCACACATATATGCTTTTTTGCATCCCCTACTTAAGAATTCTATTCCAATAGCACCACTACCTGCAAATAAATCCAATACAACAGAGCCATCGATTTTATTATTTAATATATTAAATAATGATTCCTTAACTCTATCTAATGTAGGTCTAGTTGAAATATCTTCTCGTGAATTTAATTTTGTTCCTCTTGCAGTACCGACTAATAACTCTCATAATCCTCCCATTGCTTTTATTAAATTCTTTATATATTTTATAATTATTTTTACATATGTCAATATTTATAATTAAATTGTAATATAGATTTAATATTTTTGTAATATTTTTACAATTTTGTAATATATATGTTTCCTGCTTTGATAGTATTTTCAAAGTTTTATAATTCAAAATTAAAACAGAGGTATTGCCTCTGTTTTTATCCTTTGTAAATTTAATTATCTTTTTTCATATCTTTTATAAGCTCTAATTGTGAAATCAATAAAGATTCCATTTTAGCTTTATATACATCTAATTGTTTGTCTAAATCTTCTAATTCTTTACGTTTTATTACTATTGATTGTGTCAAAGTTTCAACAGATTGTCTTGCTGTTCCTTCTGCATCTTTAATAATCTGACTAGCTTGCTGTTTAGCAGCATTTTTTACTTCATCAGCAGCAGATTGTGCAATAACTAATGTATTTTGAATAGTAGATTCCATATCTTTATAATGACTCAAATCTTTTTTGCATTGCTCTACTTCTTTTGTTAAAGCTGAAATTTCTTTGCATTTTTTCTCTAATTCATCAGTCACTTGATCTAAAAATTCATCTACTTCTTCTACACTATAACCATTCCATCCGTTTAGAGAATTTCTTATTTTCAACATCTAGTGGTGTTAGCATTTTGTATCCCTCCTAAACTTTTTATATTTTATTCATTTGGCATATTGTTTTTTAGCCATGATACAGAAAGTTTATTTTTTATTTCTTCTCTTGCCATTTCTGTTGTAATATCATAATTAAATGGAGCTATCAAAAATATAGAATTTGATACTTTTTGCATATGACCATCTAATGCATGTACTGCTCCACTAACAACATCTATTATACGTCTAGCGATATCTTTATTTACATATTCTAAATTAACAATTACAGATTTTTTTTCTTTTAAAAGATCACAAATACCCTCAGATTGTTCAAAAGATGTAGGCTGAGATATTACCATTTTTACTTGTTGAGATTGTGGTAAACTTAAAAGTTTGGTATTTCGTCTTCCCCATGATTTTCTATCATCAATTTCTTCCTCTGGTTGTTCATAATCTTCATACTCATCATATTCATTTTCTTTATCTTCTGCATTATCCATACCAAATAAATCCCAAACCTTGTTCATTATAGCTCCTGACATATATATAACCTCCTAAATTCTAATACTCTTCCTTTGTATTAACTGCATATAGTATCTAACTTTTTCCACTTATTGTCAATAGTTTTACTTTTTTGTAATACAAATTTAATATTTTTGTAATATTTCTGTAACATTTTAATCTTCTATTTGATCATATACCGAAATAGATTTTTTATTTTTTAATGTTGATGTATCAAAACCAGCCTCTTTAAGTTCAGCATATGAATAATTTTCCACTATTGAATATTTTTCATTAGATCTTAAAACCTTTACATATATTTGCTCTTTTAAACCTGATCTATTTCTTATTACATATGCAAATTTATCATCATACTGTATTGCAGAATTTGGTATTTTCAATCCAGAATCACTCCACCATATAACATCAAAAGATGTTTTCCTATATTTAATCAAATCAGAAACTGAATTATTTATTTCAAAAACTAATAATGTTTTATCATCAGATTCTTCTGATTTATATACTATTTTTGCAGGTATTTCCTCTGATGTTTGCAATCTCAATTTAATTGACTTTCCTACTTCAGAATTTTTAGCTTCATCTGATTTTAATATACAAACAATATTACACTGAAAATTATCAACAATTTTTGCACTATCATTTGATGATGCAACAATTTGGCTTGTCTGAATATTCAAATTTTTTAAAAAGCTTTCACTTAAATATGAAAAATCATCACTTTTTAAAATGCTTTCCAATCCATCAACTTTATACGAAATAACACCACTCGAATCAGACTTTATGTACTCCGAATTATCAGTTAATTGACTTTCATACGAATTTCTCTTATTAATTAAATCTTTCAAAGTTTCATTATTAGAATTTTCAGCCTTTATCTTCATTTTTTTTGTAAGATATGAATTTATTTCTGATTTTTCCTGTGATATCTTTTGCAAATCATTGTTTTCATATAAATTATCTAACTTTGAGCTTATTTGATTATTAATTAGCTTAATATCTGTTGAAAAATAAATATTATCATCACTCAAATTCTCTTGTATTTTTAAATCTATATCTTCTATTTTTTGATTTATTTCATCCTCATCTTTAATACAATATCTATATATAGATTCCCCTTTAGCCACTTTTTCTCCTTCAGACTTTATTGGTACAATTTTTTGACTAATATTATTTATTTCAACAACCTTTTCATTTCGTATTATATATCCTTCGGCAAACTCCTCTTGATATATTTTCCCACTTTCTACAACAAACATATTTGTGGGCTTTCTGACAATTTTTACAAACAAAGCTATTAAATATATAGCTATTATAATACTAACTACTATAATAGTTATTTTAATAATTTTTCTTTTTTCTAAATTTTTCTTTTCTATAGTTCCTTCACCTAATTTCCTCTAAA
>CAKPKU010000047.1 GCA_934167365.1 uncultured Clostridia bacterium | reverse complement strand
AAGTTGTAGACTTTTTCTTAAATAATTTTGAAATGCAAACAAGATTTACATTTTTAGGATTAGTATTAGGAACAATACCATTGTTTTATAAAGAAGTAAAAAAAGAAGGGTTTTCAAAAAAGTATTATTTTATAATAATTATAGCAGCAATAATTGGACTATTGGTATTTTCGTTTAACAAAAACGCATTTCCTCAAATAGAAAATCCAAATTTAGTTCAATCAGTATTATTAGGAGTAGCAGTTGCTGGATCATCAATAATTCCAGGAGTGGATAGTGCAGTTATATTATCATCACTTGGATTATATGAATTATATGTAAGTGCTCTTGCAAATTTAAGTTTTAATATATTAATACCAGCAGGATTTGGATTAGTAATAGGAGCTCTAGTAATTTCATTTGTAGTTAATAAATTAATAAAAAGATTTTACACACTTACATTTTCAATAATATTTGGTTTATTTATATCAATAATACCAAATGTTCTAAATGAAAGTTGTAGATTAATGTTAAATATAAAATCTGCAAGTTCATTATTATTGTGTGTAATAGGATTTACAGTTTCATATTATTTAGGTGATATTGAAGGAAATAATCAAAAAATACAAAACGGAATAAGATATGTAAAACAAAAGAAATTACAACCTGAAACACGAAGGTAATGAGAACATAAGAGCTATAAAAATATTGTTTGACAAACAGTCATAAATGAAATATAATATTACCATATTTAATAGGAAATCTTTGAGCAAGAGGGTAATTATAAATTAAATTATTAAAGCGAGTTGGAAAATGGTGTAAGTCCAATAATAATTTTATAATTATTAGAGCTTGTGAGTGACTATCGGAAATAAAAGTATGGTAGTTCGTATATCTACGTTACAGATTTAAGTGGACTTAAAATGTATAAGTCAATTAGAGTGGTACCATGCTAACGCACCTCTAGAGCAATCTAGAGGTGCGTTTTATGTAATATGAGTAAGGAGGTAAACAATGAAAGATTTTAAAAAAGATATAGCCGAAATAATGGCAGAAAAAGTAAAATTACCAAAAGAAGAGCTAGAGCAATTTATTGAAATACCAAAAGATAATACAATGGGAGATTATGCTTTTCCATGTTTTAAACTGGCAAAACAAATGCATAAAGCACCTCAAGTGATAGCAGAAGAATTAAAAGAGCAATTAGACTTTGGGGAAAATATTGAAAAAGTAGAAGTAGTAGGAGGTTATTTAAATTTTTATTTAAATAAAAATGAAATTGTAAAAGAAGTAGTAGAAGAATTCAACAAAAAAGGCGAAAAATATGGATCATCAGAAATAGGAAAAGGAAAAAATATAGTAATTGATTACTCATCACCAAATATTGCTAAACCATTTCATATAGGACATATACGTTCAACAGTTATAGGTGCATCATTATATAAAATATATGAATTTTTAGGATATAAATGTATAGGAATAAATCATTTAGGAGATTGGGGAACTCAATTTGGAAAACTTATTGAAGGTTATAAAAGATGGGGAGATGAATATGATATTGATTCAAACCCAATAGAAGAGCTAACAAAAATATATGTAAGAATAACAAATGCATGTAAAGAAGATGAAAGCATTTTAGATGAATGTAGAAACAACTTTAAAAAGTTAGAAGATGGAGACCCTTATTGTAAAAAGTTATGGGAAAAATTTAGAGCCGTAAGTTTAAAAGAATTTAACAGAACATATGACTTATTAGGAATAAAATTTGACTCATATAATGGAGAAGCTTTTTATGTAGATAAGATGCCAGAAATTGTTGAAATGCTAGAAAAAACTGGAAAGTTAGAAGAATCACAAGGTGCAAAAATTATAAATTTGGAAGATAAAAATATGGCACCATGTATGATTGTAAAATCAAATGGATCAACAACATATGACACACGTGATTTAGCCGCAATACTATATAGAGCTAGAACATATGATTATGATAAAATTATATATGTAGTAGCATATGAACAAAATCTACATTTTAAACAAATTTTTGAAGTGGCAAAATTACTAGATATGGATGAAAAATATAAAGATAATTTAGTACATGTTCCATTTGGAATGATAAGACTAAAAACTGGTAAAATGTCTACACGAGAAGGAAACATAATAAAATTAGAAGATATATTAAATGAGTCAATTTCAAGAGCAAAAACAATAATTGAACAAAAAAATCCAAATTTAGAGAACAAAGATGAGGTTGCTAAAAAAGTAGGTTTAGGAGCAGTAATATTTAATGATTTATCAAATAACAGAATAAAAGATGAAGTTTTTGATTGGGATATTATGCTAAACTTCACAGGAGAAACAGGACCATATGTTCAATATATTTATGTTCGTACAAAGGGAATAATAGAAAAGGCTGGATATTTACCAAAATTTGATGAAGTGAATTTTGAAAATATAACTGATGAATCATCAATGAATGTAATAAAATTATTATACCAATTTGAAGATATGGTAAAAACAGCAGCAGAAAAAAATGAGCCATCAATAATATCAAGATATTTAATAAATTTAGCTCAAAGTTTTAGTTCATTTTACACTGAAAATCACATAATTGGAGAAGAAAAGCACATACAAGATGCACGTTTATATTTAACAAATATGGTAGGAACAGTTCTAAAACAAGGCTTAAATTTGTTAGGAATAGAAGTACCTGATAAAATGTAATTTAAAATTAAGGAGAGATATACTGTGAAAGAAAAATTTATAGAATTATTAAAAAGTACTAATAGACAAGGAATAGAAGAGCTAATATCATTTTTAGAAAAAACAGATTTTTTTACAGCACCTGCAAGTACTAGATTTCATGGATCTTTTGAAGGCGGTTTAGTTGAGCATAGTTTAAAAGTTTATGAGATACTTGACTATAAAGTAAAAAACAATGTTTTAAATTTGGAAGTACCAGATGACACTATAAAAATAGTAAGTTTATTACATGATATTTGCAAATTAAATTTTTATAAAGTAGATTACAGAAATGCAAAAAATGCTTTAGGAGAGTGGGAAAAAGTACCATATTATACAATAGATGATACAATACCATATGGTCATGGAGAAAAATCAGTAATGATGATTTCTGAATATATAAAATTAACACCAGAAGAAAAATATAGTATTCGTTGGCATATGGGATACACAGAGCCAAAAGAGCTATATAATACAATAGGTGCGGCCTATAAAAAATATCCATTAGCATTAATGATGCATGAAGCAGATTTAGAAGCTACATATTTTTACGATATTTAATAAACTAACTAATATTAGGATGTTCTATGATATGAAACTATACATATAAGTAAAAAACTAGTAGTAAAGCTAGATTATCTTATGTTTTAAATAGTCATATTAAAAAGAACATCCTAATATTTATTGTTTCTTGATTTTTGGTTTGGCAATTAATGAAGCAATATATCCGAAAAAAACAGCAGCAGCTATTCCGCCAGCAGAAGATTTTACTCCACCAATAAAAGCACCTAATATGCCATTTTCTTTAACTGCCTCAAGAGTTCCTTTTGAAAGATTAGCACCAAAGCCAGTTAATGGTACAGTTGCACCACATCCTGCAAAATCAATTATATATTTATAAATTCCAAGTGCTCCTAAAATAACTCCGATTGTAACAAATGATACTAAAATTCTAGCTGGAGTCATTTTAGTTTTATCTATAAGAATTTGCCCAATTACACAAATAAGTCCACCAACTACAAAACAACGCAAAATTAACATCCAATCAATACTTTGAAAAAAATCCATTGATACCTCCAATCATGAACTATTGAACAAGTTTTAAAGTTCATTAACAAATTTTATGTTATTATTAAACAAATGAATCTAAATACCTTTAAGAAGTTCATTTTATATAAATAGTATTGACTAAAATTTATTTTGTATGTATTTTTTTACAAAAAAAATCATAGCTTAAAAAACTATGATTTTTAATAAATTATTTATATTAGTTATTTGAAACATTGTTTGATCCATCATTTGAACCATTGTCTGAATCAAAATTTAAGATTTTGATTTTTCCTAGTAAAGGAACTTCCTTTTCTTCTTCATTAATTGCAGCAATTAAGCCTAAAACCCAACATACAAATGTAAATATACTTAATAGACCACCAAGTATTTGGAAAATAGCTAATGGAATGAGTGAAATTAATAATGCAATAGTAGAGCAACCTAAACAAACTAAAGCTTGATTTAGATGGAAACTAGCTCCTTTTTTATCACCAGTACATATAGCAATAATAAATCCAATCCAAGATAGGTATGCAACCCATCCTGTTGTTTTTTTATCCATGAAAATTTCCCCCTTTCATAAAATATTTTTAGAAATTTAATTCCAAAAATATTTTAACATAAGTTACAAAATGTGACAATAATTTAAAAAATTTTAAAAAATTTTTAAACTTTCCTTTGGTTTTGTGAATATTTTTTCATATACATATATTTGAGTCAGCATACTTTAAAGCACTTATTAAGGTATATTAGATTCCTGCAATTACATATATCTAGCAAAAACTTCAAGCTTTTAAGCAAAACACTTGAAAAAAATAAAACTTTAAATTATAATAAAACTTAATCATGTGAAAAAGGAGAATATATGAAAATTATTATAAATAATTGTATTGGCAAGCGATGGCAATAACCAATTTTTATATAATTTAAAAGTTCAGCATATAAATGATGTTAACTTAAAAAATTATATTGAACTTATCAAAGAAATAAATCATTAAATAAAAATTGGAGGAAATGCATATGGAAAAAAGAAAACGTATAGTAACAGGTGATAGACCAACAGGAAGATTACATATAGGTCATTATTTTGGGTCTTTGAAAAAAAGAATAGAAATGCAAAATTCAGGAGAATATGATACTTTTATATTAATTGCAGATGTTCAAGCACTAACAGATAACTTTAACAATCCTGAAAAAGTTAGAAAAAATGTAAGAGAGCTAGCAATTGATTATTTATCAGCAGGAATAGATCCTGAAAAAACAACAATATATATTCAATCTATGATTCCAGAAGTAGCAGAGCTTACAGTGTTTTATTCAAATTTAGTTACAATAGCAAGACTACAAAGAAATCCAACTGTAAAAACAGAAATTGCTCAAAAGAAAGCCTTATTCGGAGAAAGTGTAACATATGGATTTTTAGGTTATCCTGTAAGTCAAGCAGCAGATATAACAGCTTTAGAAGGAGAACTTATTCCAGTTGGAGAAGATCAATTACCATTAATAGAGCAATGTAGAGAAATAGTAAGAAAATTTAATTCTATATATGGAGATATATTAGTAGAGCCAAAAGAGGTATTATCATCAGGAAAAAGAATTAAAGGATTAGATGGAAACGAAAAGATGGGAAAATCTTTAGGAAATGCTATTTATTTGTCAGACAGTGAAGAAGAAATTGCTAAAAAGGTAATGAGTGCTGTAACAGATCCAGGTAGAATAAAAAAAGATGATAAGGGAAATCCTGATATTTGTATGGTTGCATATTATCATAATTTGTTTACAAATCCAGATGAAGTGAAAACAGTTTGTGAAGAATGTAGAGCTGGTAAACGAGGATGTGTAGCTTGTAAAAAACAACTTATAAAAAATATTTCAGCTGAATTAGAGCCAATAAGAACAAAAAGAGCATACTATGAAGCACATCCAGAAATAATAGATGAAGTATTAATAAATGGGACAGAAAAAGCAAGAGCAACAGCAAAAGAAGTTATGAAAAAGATTAAACAAGCAATGAAATTAAATTATTTTGATGAATAATGAATTAAAAGTAATCTAAAATAAATGATATAATATACACAAGATGGCAAAAAAATGAAAAAATAGGAGGAAGTATGTTTACAGATTACGTTAAAATAATAATAAAATCTGGTGATGGCGGAAATGGTGCAGTATCTTTTAGAAGAGAAAAATATGTAGCAGCTGGAGGACCAGATGGTGGAGATGGTGGAAGAGGAGGAAGTATTTACTTTATAGTTGATCCAGACTCAAATACACTAATAGATTTTAGATTTAAGAAAAAGTTTAAAGCTGAATCTGGTAAAAATGGTGAAGGTGCCAGAAAATACGGAAGAAGCGGAGAAGATTTATATATTAAAGTTCCAATAGGAACTTTAATAAAAGATGCTGAAACAGGAAAAATAATAGCTGACTTATCAAAAAAAGATCAAAAAGAGCTAATTTTACCAGGAGGAAGAGGCGGAAAAGGAAATTGCCATTTTGCAACATCTACAAGACAAGCACCAAGGTTTTCACAAGATGGAGAAAAAGGTATAGAAAAAGAAGTAATATTAGAGCTTAAATTATTGGCAGATGTAGGTTTAATAGGATTTCCAAATGTAGGAAAATCAACATTTTTATCTAGAACCACATCAGCAACTCCAAAAATTGCAGATTATCATTTTACAACTTTAGAGCCAAATTTAGGAGTAGTAAAAAATGATTATGGAGAAAGTTTTGTTATAGCTGATATTCCTGGTATTATTGAAGGAGCTAGTAGTGGAACAGGTCTTGGACTTCAGTTTTTAAGACATATTGAAAGAACAAGATTATTACTACATGTTATAGATGTTTCAGGAACAGAAGGAAGAAACCCTGTTGAGGACTTTAAAATTATTAATGAAGAGCTAAAAAAATATAGTGAAAAATTGAGTAAGAGAAAACAAATAATAGTTGCAAATAAAATTGATAGTATGCAAGATGAATCTTTATACAATGATTTAGAAAAAATGGCAAAAGAGCATAATATTGAAATATTTAAAATATCTGCTGCAACAGGAGAAGGAGTTTCAGAAGTATTAAAAAGAGCATCAGAAGTATTAAAAGAGCTTCCAAGAGAAGAGCTATATGAAACTGAAGAAAGAAAGGTATATACACTAGAAGAAGAGAAAGAAGGATTTACTATAACAAGACAAGATGGAATATTTGTAGTAGATGGACCAGCAGTAGATAGAATAATGAGAAGAGTAAATCTAGATGATAATGAATCAATGTATTATTTCCAAAAATGTTTAGATAGTTTAGGTGTAAATCAAAAACTAAAACAAGCAGGAGTACAAGAAGGCGATACAGTAAATATATGCGGTTGGGAATTAGAATGGTATGATTAAAAATAAAAGAGCAATTAGAATAAAGTGCACTGAAATTAAAAAGTTGAACAGTGCAATAGGCTCTAATATAGAATGTTTCCTATTTAATAAAGGGAACATTCTTTTTAGTTTAGGTGAGACTTAAATAACAATAAAAGATGTCGAATTTTGACATCTTTTTATAATCAATAATGTTATAAGTTAAATAAGTAACTGGGGATATTTGTGGTGGAGGTGAGGAGAATCGAACTCCTGTCCAATAAATTTTCCATATAAATTTCTCCGAGTGCAGTTTGTTATTTATATTCCTCTAAATAAAAGTTAACAAACAAGCTTTTACTTAAAGTAGCTATATAAATACCCACTATTTCCATAGCAAGAAATAGTTTTGTTTCCCACTAATCGTCGCCTTATTCTATAACGTGGGCATTATTGATAAGACGTTACTGCAACTAGGCAGCAAATGCTAATTCTTCATTATCAGCGTTTATATTTATTATTTGCTTTTTTATAGTGGCCAAAGCAACCATCCACTACTCGCTATTTATATTTCTAAAATACTGTCGAAACCGTTACACCCCCATAAGTAAAATTACTTATATCATTATATATTATTTATTCAAATTTATCAATGGAAAATTATAATATTCACATTATTTTAGGCATTATTTCTATTAACATATTTATGTATAGCTGAAATAAAATAATCTCCATAATTTTCAAATTTACTAATACCAACTCCACTGATATTCATCATTTCTTCTCGAGTTTGAGGATAATGAGTACACATTTGTTTTAAAGTTGCATCTGAAAAAATAATAAATGGTGGTACAGAGTTTTTTTCAGCAAGTTTTCTTCTAACAATACGTAATTCTTCAAATAAAATAGTATCATAATTTGAATTATCATATTGAGATTTAGTTTTCGGCGAGACATTTGGTAATTTAGTTATTTTTCGTTTTATAAATATAGGTTTATTTTTAAATAAAATATCATCAGCAGATTTATCTAAAATAAGAATTGGATATTTATTTCCTATACACTGAATATATCCTTCTGTGATAAGAAAATATATCAAATCTTTAATGGTATCTTTTGAATAATTGCTCATTATTCCATATGTAGATAATTTATTAAATCCCATAGATTTTATTTTAGCAGATTTAGAGCCTTTTAATACATCTGTTACAAGTCCAGATCCAAATTTTTCGTGCATTCTCTTAATGCAAGATAAAATTTTTTGCGAATCTGTTGTAATATCAGTTAATTCAGTTCTGGATAGGCAGTTACTACAATTTTGGCAGTTGTCAAATAGTGGAATTTCACCAAAGTATTCCAAAATATACTTTCTAAGGCACTTATCTGTATTACAATAATCAATTATATCATTTAATTTTTCATATTCTACTATATGATTATTTTCAGAAGGTGTTTGCTCAATTAAAAACTTATTTGTAACAATATCACTTCTACTGAAAAGTAAAATACACTCTGAATTATCTCCATCACGTCCTGCACGACCAGCTTCTTGATAATAGCTTTCTAAATCTTTTGGCATATTATAATGTATAACATATCTAATATTTGATTTGTCAATACCCATTCCAAAAGCATTAGTGGCAATCATTATATTTGATTTATCATAAACAAAATCTTCTTGATTTTTTGTTTTTAGCTTTTCAGTCATTCCTCCATGATATTTAGAAACATTGTAACTTTGCTCTTTTAGATTATCATATAAAGAATCCACATTTTTTCTAGTTGCACAATATATAATTCCAGATGTATTAGAGTGATTTTTTAAGTAATTTTGAATAAATTCACTTTTTTTATAAGGAAATTCAACTGAAAATTTTAAATTTTTTCTATCAAAACCTGTTGTTAATATAAATGGTCTTGACAAATGTAGAAGATTTATTATATCATCTTTTACAATTTGCGTTGCAGTGGCAGTAAATGCCGAGACTATTGGACGTATTGGTAAATTTTCTATAACATTAGCAATTATTCTATAACTAGGTCGAAAATCATGTCCCCATTGTGAAACACAATGGGCTTCATCAATAGTAAGCATTGAGACATTTAAAGAATTTAACAAATTTATAAATGTTTCAGAAGATAATCGTTCTGGTGCAACATAAATAATTTTATATATGTTATGTTTTATATTTTCAACTGTTTGAAGATATTCTAAATTTGAAAGTGTACTATTTATAAATGTTGCGGAAATTCCAATTTGATTTAAATTGTCTACTTGATCTTTCATAAGTGAAATAAGTGGTGAAATTACAATAGTAATTCCGTTTAAAATCATTGCGGGAATTTGATAACATATAGATTTTCCAGCACCTGTTGGCATTATACCAAGGCAATCTTTTTTTGATAAAATATTACTTATTATTTCATATTGGCCAGGTCTAAAGTCATCATATCCAAAATATTTTTTTAATAAATTGTTAGGATTTGTCAAATTATTACCTCTTTTCTATAATGTTATACATTATAACATTATAAGAAAGTGATGACAATACCCTTAAATTTAAATATATTCACCATAGTGAACAATATGTATGGTATGTATTAAAAAAGACATACTATAGATGGTGATGATATGTATATAAAGATATTGTTAAAAGATGTAAGGGAAAAAAGAAACTTAAGTTTAGAAGATCTATCAAAAAAAACAGGAATTTCTAGATCTCATCTTAATTATATAGAGCGAGAGGAAAAAGAGCCAAGTCTTTCAATGATCATAAGAATTGCTGTTGCTTTAAATATTGATGAAAAGGAATTATATAAGGTATTAAAATGATTTATAAGGATATATTAAAACAAATTGAAAGCTTAAGAGAAAAATTGTATTTACAAATTGAAAAATATGGCATTGAGTCAAATCAGGCACTTAAAGTAAGTGAAGATCTTGATCTTTTAATAGAAGAGTTTTATAAGAAAAAGAATATTGTTTCAAAATATAGTATATTCAAGAGTGAATATGAACTTGCATATGAAAAGTTAAAGTATATAACAATAAAAATGGGAGTTTTTCCATCAATAAAGAATTGGAATGCTATTGCAAAAGAGGAAATATACTTATGCAATAAATCAATAGAATATATTAGTGGTTTAAATTGGGATGATTTGAAGTCAAAAATAAGAAGTGAAATATGAACTTTACAATATGCATATATGTAAAGTTCATATAAAACAGAGGTGGTATTTTATTCAAGAAAAATTTTACATACATAATAGTAAATTTATTCAAATAGCTAATAAACAAGAAAAAGTCAAAACTTTAAAAGATTTAAAAAATGAAGAATCAGAAAATATAAGTTATTATCTAAATGGTTTAGTATCTGAAAATAATTTCCAATATAATAATTATAAAATAGGAGATATAGTATTTGTAAATAAATATAAATATCAAAATGGTAACATAGGAAATAATCATATGTTCTTATTAGTAGACTTTTGTGAAGATACTAATAAGATTCTTTACTATGGAATGTTAATATCATCAAAACTAAAAAAATTAGCCTATAAATCAAATAAAATAATCTATAAAGATAATAAAAATAATTTAAAAGAAAATAGTATAATAAAAACAGATGTAATTTACAAAATTTTCACGAAAAATATATTGCTAAAAATAGGAAATATTGATAAAACTAAAGTAGATATTTATAAAAATTATCTTGTTAAAAATTACTAAGGAGGAATTGTATATGAAAATAACAAGTGTGCAAGCATTAGAAAATATAGCTAAAGAAATAAGAAGAGGAATAGTAGAGCAGGTTTATTTGGCAAATTCAGGTCACCCAGGAGGATCTCTATCATGTGCCGATATTTTAACTGTGCTATATTTTAACCAAATGAATATAGATCCTAAAAATCCAAGATCAATTGCAAGAGATAGATTTGTATTATCCAAAGGACATTGTTCACCAGCATTATATGCAACATTAGCTAAAAAAGGTTTTTTTGATAAAGAAGATTTAACAAAATTCAGAAAATTAGAAAGTAATTTACAAGGCCATCCGGACATGAATAAAGTTTCAGGAGTTGATATGTCAAGTGGATCTTTAGGACAGGGATTATCTGTTGCAAATGGAATGGCTCTGAATTCAAAATTAGAAGGATTAGGATATAGAGTATACTGTTTACTTGGTGATGGAGAGCTAGAAGAAGGTCAAATATGGGAAGCTGCAATGACATCAAGTAAATATAAGCTAGATAATTTGTGTGTAATAGTAGATAACAATAATCTACAAATTGATGGAACAATAGAAGATGTTAAAGGAATGAAAAATATAGAAGAAAAATTTGAAAGCTTTGGATTTAATGTAATAACAGTTAATGGAAATAAAATAGAAGATTTAATAAATGCATTTAATAATGCAAAATTGGCAAAAGAAAAAACAACAGCAATTATAGCAATTACAACAAAAGGAAAAGGTGTTTCTTTTATGGAAAACAAAGCTGAATGGCATGGAAAGGCTCCATCAGAAGAGCAATACAGACTTGCATTAGAAGAGCTTAAATAAGATACAAGAAAGGATGATTTATAAATGAATATTGAAGAAAAGATTGCGACAAGACAAAGTTATGGTGAAGCTTTACTAGAGCTAGGAAAAGAAAATAAAGATATTGTTGTATTAGATAGTGATTTATCAACTGCAACAAAAACAAGTATATTTGCTAAAGAATTTCCTAAAAGATTTTTTGATATGGGAATAGCAGAGCAAGATATGATGGGAACAGCAGCAGGTTTTGCAACATGTGGAAAAATTCCATATGCAAGTACATTTGCCATGTTTGCAGCTGGAAGAGCATATGATCAAATTCGTAATAGTATTTGTTATCCAAACCTAAATGTAAAAATATGTGCAACACATGCAGGTATAACTGTTGGAGAAGATGGTGCAACACATCAAATGTTAGAAGATATAGGAATGATGAGAGCACTTCCAAATATGACAGTTATAAGTACATCTGATGATACACAAACAAAATGGGCTATAAAAGAAATATCAAAATTAAATGGGCCAGTATATGTTAGATTATCAAGACTAGCAACACCTATAATATATGAAAAAAATGAAAAATTTGAAATAGGAAAGGCAGTACAAATAGGAAAAGGCACAGACTGTACAATATTTGCAACAGG
>CAKPKU010000046.1 GCA_934167365.1 uncultured Clostridia bacterium | reverse complement strand
AAATATTGATTCATTTTTAGAGCATATGAACAATGTAGATGAGTTATATATTGATGTTTCAAAAAACGGAGGAGTTCATATTAAATTTGAAGAAGTAATACCTATATTAGAAAAAATAAAGAAAAAAGGAACAAACATTTATTTAATGCATATTGATGATTACGAATATATTAAAAAATTAAATGCTGAAAGATTTTATTTTGCATAATAATTGCAAAATAATGGCAATAGACCATTACAAAAATAATTATTATTGGCATACGGTAAGTAAAAAAGACCTCTAGGGAAGGTCTTTTTTAAATTAACTAATAAGTTTTAATACATTTGCGATTAATTCAAGAAAAACCGCAATACAAATAATTATTTTTAGAAGAATGGGGAAGTCTTCCCATATTTCTTTTTTAAAGTAAAGAAGAAAACAAAGCAAAGCTGCCATATAATTATTTCACTCCTCATCATACTAGGAATTAGTAACTCCCCTAAAAGTTATTCCAGTAGTTTTATATAAAAATTTATATAATAATTATAGCATAAAATGTAAGCAAAAGCAAGAATTATGTAAATAATTATATAAGATGAAAGTGAAATATTGTTTATTTTTAATATTGACAAATTCAGCACCTTTTTATATTATAAATAAAATAAAAAAGGAGGATTTTTTATGAAAATATTACTAAAAAATGCAATGGCATTTATAAACAAAAGATTTCAAAAATGTGATATAGAAATAACAGAGTCTACAATAACAAAAATAGCTGAAAACATCGAATCAACTGATTTCGATGAAATTTATGATTTAAATAATATGTATTTATTACCAGGTTTAATTGATGTTCATACACATCTAAGAGAGCCTGGTTTTATTTATAAAGAAACAATTGCAACAGGTAGCATGGCTGGAGCAAAAGGCGGATATACAAGTATTTGTGCTATGCCTAATTTAAACCCAACACCAGACTGTATGGAAAATTTGCAAGTAGAGCTAGATGCAATAAAAAAAGATGCAAAAATAAATGTATATCCATATGGAACAATTACAAAGGGCGAAAAAGGTGAAGAGCTTGCTGATTTAGATGAAATTGCAAATTATGTAATAGCTTTTTCAGATGATGGACATGGTGTACAAAATCAGGAAATGATGCTAAATGCAATGGAAAAAGCCAAAAAACTTAATAAGATGATAGTAGCACATTGTGAAGACAATAGCCTTCTAAATGGAGGATATATTCATGATGGACAATACGCAAAACTACACAATCATAAAGGAATTTGTTCAGAAAGCGAATGGGGTCCAATAAAAAGAGATATAGAGCTATCAAGAAAAACAGGATGTCATTATCATGTATGTCACATTTCAACAAAAGAAAGTGTTGATATAATTCGTAAAGCAAAATCAGAAGGAGTAAATGTAACTTGTGAAACAGGTCCACATTATTTAACATTAAATGATATGGATTTACAAGAAGATGGAAGATTTAAAATGAATCCACCTATCCGCTCTGAAGAAGATAGATTGGCATTAATAGAAGGTATAAAAGATGGTACAATAGATATGATAATAACTGACCATGCTCCACATTCTAAAGAAGAAAAAAGTAAAGGTTTAGCAGGAAGTTGTATGGGAGTAGTAGGATTAGAAGTAGCATTTCCAGTATTATATACAAATTTAGTAAAGCCAGGAATAATAACATTAGAAAAATTGCTAGATCTAATGAACACAAATCCAAGACAAATCTTTAAAATAGGAACAGAAATAAAAGAGGGACAAATAGCAGATTTAACAGTATACGATTTAAATGCTCAATATAATATAGATTCTTCAACATTTGTATCAATGGGAAAAGCAACACCTTTTGATGGAAATAATGTTTATGGTAAATGTAAAATGACAATTTGTGCGGGAAAAATTGTATTTGAAGATGAGCAAAAGCTTTAATTTTAGAAAATAGAGCCTAAAATAAAATTATAATATTCATAGAAAATTAAAACAACAATATGAAAGGATTGAGTGTGTTGAACAAAACTTTAGAATATAAAATAATAGAAAACAAAAAAATTGCTAAAGATGTATTTAAGATGATATTAGAAGGAGATACAACATCAATTTCTAACCCAGGGCAATTTGTTAATATTGAGCTTGAAGGTTTTTATTTAAGAAGACCAATTTCAATTTGTGATTATAATGATAAAACAATTACAATAATTTACAAAGTTGTAGGTCATGGAACTGATTATATGTCTAATTTAAAACAAAACCAAATACTTAATATTTTAACAGGTTTAGGAAATGGTTTTAATATAAATTGTGAAGGAGATGCACCATTATTAATAGGTGGTGGTGTTGGAACTCCTCCTATGTATAATTTATGCAAAAAGCTTATAAATGCAGGAAAACACCCTATAGTAGTGCTTGGTTTTAATACCAAAGAAGATATATTTTTTGAAGAGGAATTTAAAAAACTAGGTATAGATGTATATATTTCAACTGTAGATGGTAGTTATGGAACTAAAGGATTTGTAACAGATATTATAAAAAATTTAGATAGTTATTCATATTTCTATGCATGTGGACCAATGCCTATGTTAAAAGCTATATGTGTGTCAACACCTAATGTACATGGTCAAATAAGCCTAGAAGAGCGTATGGGATGTGGTTTTGGAGCATGTATGGGATGTACAATAGAAACTAAAAATGGATATAAAAGAGTATGTAAAGATGGTCCTGTTTTTGATAAGGAGGAAGTAATATGGTAAAAAATGATAGATTAAAAGTAAAATTAAGTGGTATAGAGCTTGATAATCCAGTTATTCCTGCAAGTGGAACATTTGGATTTGGATATGAATTTACTAAATTTTATGATATTAACATTTTAGGCTCTATTTCATTTAAGGGAACAACAAAAGAAGCAAGATATGGTAATCCATTGCCTCGTATAGCTGAATGTAAAGAAGGTCTTATAAATTCAATAGGACTTCAAAATCCAGGAATTGATTCAGTTATTTCAAAAGAGCTTCCAAAATTAAGGGAATGTTTTAAAAAGCCATTAATAGCAAATATAAGTGGCTTTTCAATTGATGAATATGTTGAATGTTGCCAAAAAATTGATAAGGAAGATCAAGTTGAAATAATTGAAGTAAATATCAGTTGTCCAAATGTTCACAATGGTGGAATGGCATTTGGAACAAATCCTGAATCTGCCAAAGAAGTAACAAAAGCAGTAAAAGCGGTCACAACCAAACCCGTATATGTTAAGCTTACACCAAATGTTACAAACATTGTTGAAATAGCAAAAGCTTGTGAGGAAGGTGGAGCAGATGGTATAGTTTTAATAAATACAATGCTTGGAATGAGAATTAATTTAAAAACTAAAAAGCCTGTAATAGCTAATAAAATGGGAGGATTTTCAGGACCAGCTATTTTTCCAGTAGCATTAAGAATGGTTTATCAAGTTTATGAAGCGGTTAAAATACCAATAATTGGAGTTGGAGGAATATCAACAGCAGAAGATGTTGTTGAAATGATGTTAGCAGGTGCAAGTGCAGTAGAAATTGGAGCTGCTAATTTGAAAAATCCATATGTGTGTAAGGAAATTATTGAAGATTTACCTGAAGTTATGGATAAGTATGGTATTGAAAAATTAAGTGATGTTATAGGAATGGCACATTAAAATTAAAGTTAGAAAGGAATGAATTTTTATATGGGAAAAGATGTTATAATAGCATGTGATTTTAAAAATAAGGAAGAAACCTTCAAATTTCTTGACCTATTCAAAGAAGAAAAGTTATTTCTAAAAATAGGAATGGAGCTTTTTTATTCAGAAGGTCCAGAAATAGTAAAAGAAATTAAAAAAAGAGGACACAAAATCTTTTTAGATTTAAAACTTCATGATATTCCAAATACAGTAGAAAAAGCAATGAAATCATTAGCAAATCTTGATGTTGATATGACTAATGTTCATGCAGCTGGAACAATAGACATGATGAAAGCAGGTTTAAAAGGACTAACAAAAGAAGATGGAACAAGGCCACTACTTATAGCAGTTACTCAGCTAACATCAACAAGTCAAGAAAGAATGGAAAAGGAACTACTAATTAATGAGCCAATAGAAGATGTAGTAATGCATTATGCAGAAAACACAAAAAATGCAGGTTTAGATGGAGTTGTATGTTCTCCATTGGAAGTACAAGCTGTTAAACAAAAATGTGGAAAAGATTTTATAACAGTTACACCAGGAATAAGATTTGCTTCAAAAGATGCAGGAGATCAAGTTAGAATAACAACACCAGCAAGAGCAAAAGAGCTTGGTTCAGACTATATAGTAGTTGGAAGACCAATAACTCAAGCAGAAGATCCAGTACAAGCATATAAAATTTGTAAAGAGCAGTTTTGTGAAGATTAGGCAAAAAGATACAATATATAAAAATATTAAATAAAACAATTATGTATTAAAATATAAGAAATAATAAGAAGCTTTAAGTTTCATAACTCAAAATAAAAATAGATATTTCATTTTCAAAGGAAATTTTAATGAGTATTTAAAAGAAAGGAATTGATTATTATGGAAAATTTAGAAAAGAAGATTGCAAAGGATTTATTATCTATTGAGGCTATATTTTTAAAACCAGATGACCCATTCACATGGGCAAGTGGAATTAAAAGCCCTATTTATTGTGACAATAGATTAACTTTAACATCTCCAATAGTTAGAAATGATGTAGAAGAAGGTTTAGCAGCTCTAATTCAAGAAAATTTCCCAGGAGCAGAAGTTTTAATGGGAACAAGTACTGCTGGTATTGCTCATGCAGCTATTACAGCTGACATTTTAAATCTACCAATGGGATATGTAAGAGGAAGCAGTAAAGACCATGGTAGAAAAAATCAAATTGAAGGTAGATTAATAAAAGGCCAAAAAGTTGTTGTTGTTGAAGATTTAATTTCAACAGGTGGAAGTGTTATAGATGTTGTAAATGTATTAAGAGCAGCAGGAGCGATTGTATTAGGAATTGTTAGTATATTCACATATAATATGGAAAAAAGTAAAGAAAATCTTGAAAGTGTAAATGTTAAAAATATTAGTTTGTCTAATTTTGATGTTATGATAGATGTAGCAGCAGAAGAAGGATATATTAAACCAGAAGATAAAATGCGCTTAATAGCATTTAGAAATAATCCAAGTGATGAAAGTTGGATAAAATAATTGATAACTTTTAGATAGGAGGATTATTATATGAAAAATTTGATCGGTATAGAAGATTTTTCAAAAGAAGAAATTGATAAATTAATAGATGTATCTAAAGACATAATTAATAATAAGAAAAAGTATCAAGATGTATGCAAAGGAAAGATACTAGCGACCTTGTTTTTTGAACCAAGTACGCGAACAAGATTGAGCTTTGAATCAGCTATGATTAGTTTAGGCGGAAATGTAATTGGTTTTTCATCTGCACAAAATTCATCAACTTCTAAAGGTGAGTCTTTATCAGATACAATTCAGGTGGTTAGCGGATATTCAGATATTATTGCTATGAGACACCCTAAAGAAGGAGCTCCATTAGTTGCATCAATGAGATCAAAGGTTCCAATTATAAATGCAGGTGATGGAGGACATAATCATCCTACTCAAACATTACTAGATCTTTTAACAATTAGCAAAGAAAAAGGCAGAATTGATGATTTGACAATAGGTTTATGTGGTGATTTAAAATTTGGAAGAACAGTTCATTCATTAATTACTGCTTTATCATTATATAAAAATATTAAATTTATTTTAATATCACCTAAAGAGCTACGAATACCTGATTATATAAGAACTGAGATTTTAGATAAAAACCATATAGAATATGTAGAAACAGAAAATTTAGAAGAAAATATGAACAAATTAGATGTTTTATATATGACAAGAGTACAAAAAGAGCGTTTTTTAAATGAAGAAGAATATATTAGATTAAAGGATGTATATATATTAGATAAAGATAAAATGAAATATGCAAAACCAGATTTATGTATATTGCATCCATTACCTAGAGTAAATGAAATATCTGTTGAAGTAGATGATGATCCAAGAGCTTGTTATTTTAAACAAGCTGAAAATGGAAAATATATGCGTATGGCTATTATATTAAAATTGCTTAAAGAGAATAATTTATTATAGGGAGAGATATATATGAATATAGATAGTATAGAAAACGGTTATGTAATAGATCATATAAAAGCAGGACATGCAATGAAGATATATGAGTATTTAAAATTAGGTGATCTTGATTGCTCTGTTGCTATTATAAAAAATGCTAAAAGTAAAAAAATGGGAAAAAAAGATATTATTAAAATAGATGAAATGATAGATATTGATTTTAATATTCTAGGATATATAGATCATAATATTACTATTAATGTTATCAAAAATAACGAAAAAGTAAAAAAAATTCATCCTGAATTAGAAGCGGAATTGATAGATATAGTCAAGTGCAAAAATCCTAGATGTATAACATCAGTAGAAAGAGGATTAAAACAAATTTGTATTTTAAAAGATAGAAAAAATGCAATATATAGATGTAAATATTGTGAATCAATAGTATAAAAAACAAAAATAGAGCTTGAATTTGAAGTAAACCAAAATTATTATTTTTTGGTTTAGTACAATTTATAGCTCTTTTTGATTTTATATAATTTTACTTGAAGATTGTTTATATGTGTTATTTACACAAAAAAATAATAAACATCTGTTAAAACTTGGTTTTTAACAAAAATATAATTGAAAAATAAATTTTATTTAAGTATAATCGTATATATAATGAAATTTGAAAGGAAAATTAATATGGAAGAATATAAAAACTCAAAATTAGAAGATTTCAATAATATGGCAAGTGAAAAAAAAATTGCAATTATTGGTTTAGGAGTAAGTAATATACCACTTTTAGACTATTTTTTTGAACTAGGAAGTAAAATATCAGTTTTTGATAACAATAAATTTGAAAATTTAAATGATGATTTAAAGAAAAAAATTAATGACTATAAAATTGATTATTATGGAGGAGAAGATAATTTAGAAAAATTAGTTGGATATGATATAATTTTTAGATCTCCAAGTATTATGCCATACAGAAAAGAGCTTGTGGCTGAAAAAGAAAGAGGTGCACTCATAACATCTGAAATAGAGCTAGTTTTAGAATTATCTCCAAGCAAAATAATTGGTGTTACTGGAACAGAAGGAAAAACTACAACTACTTCTATTATTTATGAAATAGTAAAAAAAGCAGGATATAATTGTTTTTTAGGAGGAAATATAGGTAAACCGATTTTTACACAAATTAAAAATATGACTCCAAATGATGTTGTAGTGCTAGAGCTAAGTAGTTTTCAATTAATAGATATGAAAGTTAGTCCAAATATAGCATTAGTAACAAATATATATCCAGACCATTTAAATATTCATGGATCTTATGAAGAATATCAAAATGCAAAAAAGAATATATTTACACATCAAAAAAAAGAAGATGTTGTTGTATTAAACTATGATAATGAAATTACAAGAAATTTTGCTAAAGATGTAAAAAGTAATGTAATATTTTTTAGTAGTAAAAAGCAAATAGAAAATGGATATATTTATGATAATAATGATGGTTTTATTAAATATTGTGAAAATGGAGCGATAGAAAAATTAGTAAATAAAAATGAAATAAAATTAAGAGGAATTCATAATTATGAAAATATATGTGCAGCATTTGCAGTAACAAGTAGTATTGTAGATAGATCTATACAAGTAGAAGTAATAAAAGAATTTATGGGAGTAGAGCATCGCTTAGAATTTGTTAGGTTATTAGATGGAGTAAAATGGTATAATGATTCTATTGGAACAAGTCCAGCAAGTACTATTGCAGGATTAAATGCTTTTGATGAGAACATTGTTTTGTTAGCAGGTGGATCTGATAAAGGTTTAGATTATACTGAAGTTGGAGAAGCTATTGCAAATAAAGTTGGAACTTTAATTTTATGTGGTCCAACAGCTCCTAAAATTGAACAAGCTACAAATAATGCTTTAATTGGAAAAGATAAAAATGTAAAAATTTATCATGTTAAAGATTTATATGAAGCGGTTATTTTAGCAAAAAAAGTTTCTAATAGTGGAGATGTAGTATTACTATCACCAGCAAGTGCAAGTTTCGATGCATTTAAAAACTTTGCTGAAAGAGGAAATAAATTTAAAGAATGGGTAAAAAACTTAAAGTAATATTTTAATGTATTTTTTTATTTAATATTTTAATAATGTATATAAGAATATTTACATTTAAATATTTAATGTTATAATTATTTTGGAAAGGTGTTGATAAAAATGAAAGAAAATATAAAAAATGTATTATTAATGGGATTAGGTGCAATATCTCTAACAGGCGAAAAGGCTTGTGAATTAAAAAAAGAGCTATTAGAAAAAGGTGAGGCTCTTTATAAAGAAGGTGCAATTAAAAATGAGGAGTTAAAAAGAGATATAAAAAATAAAATTAAAGAAAACACAAATATTGAATATACTAGCGTAACTAAAGAAGATTTAGTTGATATTATAAAAAATATGTCTGATGAAGAGAAAGCAGAGCTAACAGAGCTATTAAATAATAAAAAAGAAGAAGGTTCTAAAGAAGAATCTAATGAAACAAAACAAGATGAAAAATTAGAAGATACAGAAAAAAATAATGACTAATTTTTTAAATTATTAGAAAAGGTAGATAATATGAACGAAAGAACAAGGTTTATTGAAATTATTTCTATATTAAAAAATAGTGCGTTGATAAGAAATTTTACGCCACAGAAACTATGTGAAACTATTATAAAATTAGGTCCAACCTTTATAAAAATAGGTCAAATAATGTCTAATAGATATGATTTATTACCTAAAGAATATTGTGATGCATTGGCAAATTTAAGGTCAAATGTAACTCCAATGGAATTTAAAAAGGTTTGTCAAATTTTAAAGTCAGAGCTAGGAAATACAAATGAAATATTTCAAAATATATCCCAAAATTGCATAGGGTCAGCATCAATAGCACAAGTTCATAAAGCAAAATTGAAGTCTGGTGAAGATGTTGTTATAAAAGTTCAAAGGGAAAATATTTATGAAACAATGTCAACAGATGTTAAACTATTTAAAAAAGCAATACGAATATTGCATTTAAATTTATTAATAAAGTTTGTAGATTTAAATAGTGTTATAGATGAAATATATAATGTGGCAAAAGAAGAAATGGATTTTGAAATAGAAGCTAAAAATCTTGAAGAATTTCATGAAAATAATCGTGACATAGCATATATTGGTGTTCCTAAAGTGTATAAAAATTTAGTTACAAAAAAAGTATTGGTAATGGAATACATTGAAGGAATAAATATAAATAATAAAGACAATTTAATTAATAATGGTTATGATTTAGAAGAAATTGGTTTAAAGCTTGCAAATAATTATATTAAACAAGCTTTAGATGATGGATTTTTTCATGCAGATCCTCATCCAGATAATATGTGCATAAGAGAAGGAAAAATAATATTTTTGGACTTAGGTATGATGGGAAGATTAAATTCCAGAAATAAAGCTTTATTAAAAAATGCCATGAAAGCTATTGTAAAAAATGATATAACAGAGCTTGAACATACTTTAATTAATATATCTGTGACAACAGGTTCAGTAAATCATACAAAGCTAAGAGCCGAAATTCAAAAGATATTAGATAAGAATGTAAATGAGGATATAGAAAATATAAATATAGTTGAATTTATGAGTAGTGTGAGTAAGCTCCTAAGAGAAAACAATATAAAATTAGATAAAAATATTACATTACTGATGAGAGGAATTTGTGTAATAGAGGGAACATTAGAATCTATTAGTCCAAATATAAACTTAATAATGGTATTTGAAAATAAAATACAAGAAAATACATTTAATGAATTATTTTCAAAAGAGATGCTTGTAAATACAGGAAGAAATATTTTTACAGGAGTCAATAGTTTAGGAGAGCTCCCAAATGAGTTATTAAGTTTCATGAAAGATATAAACAGAGGCGAAACTAAAATAGATATTGAAATGGCAAATTCAGATAAACAAGTAAACAAATTAGAAAAAATGTTACATCAACTAGTAGTGGGGTTATTAGATGCAGCAATTTTGCTTGGAGCATGTATGGTTAATAATCCAATATTAAGATATATATATTTAGCAGTTGGTGCAATTTTTACAATATGGTTATTTATACAAATGGCAAAAGATCATTTCCATGATGGATATTAAATAAATAGGGGGACGGTTCTCTTTTCCACATTCATGGAATTTGGGACACATTTCTTTTTGATAACATGTCCCTTTTTCCATAGTTGTAAATGGGGGGACGGTTCTCTTTTCCACATTCATGGAATTTGGGACATATTTCTTTTTGATAATATGTCCCTTTTTCTATAGTTGTGGAAAAGAGAACCGTCCCCATTCATAAAAAAGTAAAAAGGATGGTATTTATGTTTTTATTAGTAATTTTAATTATAGTAGGATTTATACTTTTAATAGTAGGTGCAGATTTGTTAGTAGATGGTGCAAGTGAAATAGCAAAAAAGTTTCATATACCTGAGATAATAATTGGTTTAACAATTGTTTCAATAGGTACATCTATGCCAGAGCTTTTTGTTAGTATAACATCTGCAATTGATGGATATTCAGATATGGCATTAGGTAATGTTATAGGTAGCAATTTAAGTAATTTATTGCTCATTTTAGGACTTTCAGCTTTGATAAAACCAGTAGCATTTCAAAAGGAAACAAGACAATTTGAAATACCAATGTGTTTATTGTTTACAATAATATTAATGATATTTTGTAATACATCACAAGGAATATCAAGAGCTGAGTCTATTGTATTGTTATTTTTATTTTGCTTATTTATTGTATATACAATATATATGGGGAAAAAGAAAAGCCAATCTGAAAAAGAAGAAATTAAAATCGAAGAAGGTAAACATAAAGGTACAATAAAAAATATAGTATTAGTCATATTAGGAATTTTAGGATTAAAATTTGGTGGAGATTTAGTTGTAAATAATGCAGTAAAAGTTGCTCAAAGTTTTAATTTAAGTGAAAAAATAATTAGTTTAACAATATTAGCAATAGGTACAAGTTTACCAGAGCTAGTAACAAGTGTAACAGCTGCAATAAAAGGAAATAGTGACATAGCAATAGGAAATATTATAGGTTCAAATATATTTAATATATTACTAATATTAGGTGTATCAGCAGTTATAAAACCAATTAATTTTAATGTAAGTTATAATATGGATTTGACAGTATTATGTATATCAACAGTTATATTAGCACTATTTCCAATTATACCACCTAAAAATAAAATGAGTAGAGCTAATGGACTTATATATGTGCTACTTTATGGAGTATACCTAGGAGCATTATTTATATAAAAGGAATATATATTTATGTATATTATTAAATAAACAGGAAGGAATGAATTTTAATATGAATGAAAGATTTAAAAGTTTATCTGCTGTAATATTGTTTTTAACAAGAAATAGTGATAATGGAGAGGAAATATTATTCCAAAAAAGAAAAAATACTGGATATAGTGATGGAAAATACGATTTAGCAGCATCAGGGCATGTTGAGGCAAATGAATCAATGAAACATGCAATGTGTCGCGAAGCAGAAGAAGAATTAGGAATAAAAATTGATGAAAAAGATTTAGAGTTTGTTTGTTTAATACATAAAAATAGTGGAAATGGAGCTATATACTATAATGGATATTTTAAAGCAAAAAAATGGAGTGGAGAGCCTGTAATAAATGAACCTGAAAAAAACGAAGAATTAAAATGGTTTAATGTTAATAATTTACCAACTAATATTGTTGATGATAGAGCAATTGCAGTAGAAAATTACAAGAAAAACATCAAATATAGTGAGTATGGTTGGTAAGTAAAATTGTCTAATAAATGTAGATGCTGGAAAAAATATAAATTATAGGTTTAAAATAGATATGTCACAAATAGATTGAAAAAAATATTGAAAGAGAGTACCAAAAATGATATTGTTTAAATGACCAAAAATAAACGAATCAAGGAGGCGCTCTCTTATGAATAAAAGTATAACACAAAAAATGAAATATAAACAGTCTGTAATAAAATATTCTTATAAACATGGAGTAAAGAAAGCAGCAATACAATTTAATGAATGGCCCAAAACAATATATAGATGGAGAGCGAGATATGATGGAAGTATAGAAAGCTTAAAAGATAAATCAAGACGTCCGCATTCACATCCAAATCAACATACAGAAGAAGAAATAAAGATGATAAGAAATTATAAAAGAAATAATAAAGAAACAGGATTAGTGGTATTATGGGTAAAATTGAAGGAAGCAGGATATAAAAGAACAATTCA
>CAKPKU010000045.1 GCA_934167365.1 uncultured Clostridia bacterium | reverse complement strand
GTACAACAACAAATGAGTGTGTAAGTACAGATCAAGTAGATGCCACAATAAATGTAAAAGTTCCAAATAAGGAAATAGTAAAAAGTGGAGTATATAATGTAAAGTTAGTAAAGAAGTCAACAAGTGGAATACAATTAGGAGGAGTAAAATTCACAGCAAAAGCAGTAATAAATGGAGCATCAGAAGTTGATTTAAATACTGAACAAAATCCATTAATAACAGATAGTGGAAAATTAGTAGATATTGGAAATACAGTAACAATAGATACAGATCACGTACAAACAGCAGATGTATATACATTAAAAGAATATGACATTGGAGATAATAAAGGATATTTCATAGGAATAAATAAAAATATAGTACTAAAAGTAAATAAAACATCAGAAACAAGTACTGACGGAAGTACAATAACAAATAAGGTAAGTGGAATAGAATTATCAATAGAAGGAGAAACAGCAACAAATAATGGAACAAGCTCAAGTATAACATTAAGTAATGGATCAAAAGTAACAGCAACACTAGAAAATAATATAATAACATTAACAGTAGAAAATCCAGAGGTAACAGAAAATGGAAAATATAATGTAAAACTTATAAAAACAGTAACAGATGGTACACCATTAGCAGGAGTAAAATTTACAACAAAGGCAGTAATAAATGGAACACCAGAGGTAGATTTATATACAAGTGAGAGACCATTAGTAACTGAAATGACAGCGGTATCCGTAGGAAATCCAGTAAAAATAGATACAAATAATATATCAACACCAGATAAATATACATTTAAGGAAATAGATATAGGTAATAATAGTGGCTATTATATAGGAATAACGCAAGATATTATATTAACAGTAAACAAAAAGTCAGAAATAAGTAGTGACGGAAGTACAATAACAAATTCCGTAAGTGGAATAGAGCTATCAATAGATGGAATAAATGTAGAAAAAAATAGTGAAACAAAATCAACCGCAACAACAATAATAAATGGAGAAGAAGTTCAAGTAACAGCTGAATTAATAAATGATACAATAACTTTAACTGTTGAAAATCCAACTGTAAAAAAAGAAGGCGAATACAGTGTAAAACTTATTAAAAAGGGAACTGATGGAAAGAAATTAGGAGGAGTAAAATTCACAACAAAAGCAATAATAAACGGAGCATCAGAAGTTGAGTTAAATACAGAACAAGATCCATTAATAACAGATGCGGAAAAGCCAGTAGATATTATAGATGCAGTAACAATAAATGCAGACAATGTATCAACTCCAGATGTATATACATTGAGAGAATATGATATTGGAGACAATAGTGGATATTATATAGGAATAACACAAGATATTATATTAACAGTAAACAAAAAATCAGAAACAAGTAGTGATGGAAGTACAATAACAAATTCAGTAAGTGGAATAGACTTACAAATTCAAGGAGCAAATGTAACAAAGAACAGTGAAACAAAATCAACTGCAAAAATAACAGTAGATGGAAAAGAGCTAAATGTAGTAGCAGAATTAAATGGAAGTACAATAACTATAACGGTAGAAAATCCATTAGTAACAGGAAATTTCAATATGGACCTAATAAAATACGTTAAAAATACAACAATACCATTAAAAGGCGCAGAATTTACAATATCAATAAAAGACGAAAATGGAAAAGAGCTAGCCGATACAGCAAAAAAATATGTAACAGGAGATGATGGCTACTTTACAGAAAAAATAAGCGGAATAAAAATTGATAGTGCAAATAAAACTTACACTATAACAATAAAGGAAACTGCAGTTCCACAAGGATATGAAGGAATAAATAGTCCAATAACATTTGAGGTAAAATCAAAATTAAGTGAAGATAAAAAATCATACATATTAGAGCCAAAAGAAATAACAACACTTCAAAATGCTAAAAAAGTTAGTGTAGAAGAAGGAAAAATACTAGTAGAAGCCGAAAATACACCAGAAGGACCACATAAAGGAGTAAAAGAAGTATATAATCAAGATTCAGGATATTACGACGAAATTACAGGAGCAGTGTATAAAAACAAGGAAGAAATTGAAAGTACAATACATGATTGGGTTATAACAAGTAGAATACCAAGTGGAATAAGCAAGTATGGAAAATATATATTAACAGACAAAATAGATGATAGATTGGAATTTTCAGGAGAAGAAACAGTAAAGGTATCATTATTAAATGGTGAAACATTAGAAAAAGTAAAAGAATTAACAAAAGATATAGATTATAAAGTAAATTACGATGAACAAACAAAAACACTAAAAATATCATTTATAGAAGGAAACTTTACGGCAGGAAGAGATTTAACAGAAGGAAGTATAGTAGAAATAAGATTTAACACAACATTTGCAAAAGACGAAGATGGACATATAAAAGCTATAAATCAATCTGTATCAAATAAAGCAACATTAACCTACGGAGACAATAACGGAAATGATGTTTCTAAAGATACAGAAACTCCAGAAGTACATACAGGAGGAGTAGGATTATATAAATATGACAATAAAACAGGAAAAGCACTATCAGGAGCTAAATTCAAAATTGCAACAACTGAAGATAATGCGAAAAATGGAATATTTGTAAAAGATGCAGATGGAAATGATATAGAAAAAATAACTAATGAAAAAGGAATTGCAGTATTCGAAGGATTAGAATTTGGAGAAGATGCAATGAAAAAGGTTGAATATAAAACAGGAGAAACAATATATGGACAACCTGTATATAAATATGATTGGACAAAAGTACAAACAACATATTATATAGTAGAAACTGAATCACCAGAAGGATATAGTAAAATAGAAAATCCAATAGAAGCAGTAGTTAAAAAAGACAATTATGATATAAATGATATAGAAACATTAATAAAAGTTGGAAATGATTCAAATATATATGACTTATCATTACGTAAATTTATAACAGGAGTAAAAGATGGAGCAACAGGAAATGAAAAAGAAATAACAACAAGAATACCAGATGTTGATACAACACCATTAATAGATAAAACAAAAACAACAGCAAAATATGAACATACAAAAGATCCTGTATTAGTACATACAACAGATATAGTAACATACACAATAAGAGTTTATAATGAAGGACCACAAGATGCATATGCAAGTTTAATAAAAGATGATATACCACAAGGACTAGAATTTGTACAATATACAAAGGGTGATGGAAGTGTAAATGCCACATACGGATGGAAATTAGTAGATGAAAATGATAATGAAGTAGAAGATATATCAAAAGCAAAATATATAGTAACAAATTATTTAGCAAAAGATGAAGAAGAAAAGAATTTAATTAAAGCATTTGATCCAGATACAATGGCAGATTTAGATTATAGAGATGTAAAAGTACAATTTAAAGTATCAATGTCAAATACATCAGATAAGATAATAACAAACTATGCTCAAATATCAGAAGAAACAAACTCAAAGGGAGAACAAGTAAAAGATAGAGACTCAACACCAAATGAGTGGAAAAATGAAGATGATGAGGATGTAGAGCATATAAAAGTATTGTATTTTGATTTAGCGTTAAGAAAGTGGGTAACACAAGCAATAGTAACAGAGAGTGGAAAAACAACAGTTGTTGAAACAGGACATAAAGCAGAAGATGATCCAGAAGAAGTAGTAAAAGTTGATTTAAAGAAAAGTAAATTAAGTGATGTAACAGTGAAATTTAGATACTCAATAAAAATAACGAATGAAGGAAAAATAGCAGGAGAAGCTACGGAAATTTCAGATTATATACCAAATGGATTAAAATTCGTACAAGAAGATAATCCAGATTGGAGAGAAGAAGATGGAAAAGTAGTAACAAATAAATTAGCAGGAACAACATTAGAGCCAGGAGAAAGTGCAGAAGTAGAAATATTATTAACATGGGTAAACAGTGAGTCAAATATGGGTGTAATGATAAATACAGCAGAAATAAGCAAAGATCATAATAATTATGGAACACCAGATATAGATTCAACACCAAATAACAAAGTACCAGGAGAAGATGATATAGATGATGCACCAGTAATGCTAACAATAAAAACAGGTTCTGAGTTTATCGAATATGCATGTTTAGCATTAGCTGTTATAACAATAATTGGAACAGGTATTAATATAATAAAAAGAAGAGTTTTATAAAAAATAGGTAGTACCTTTAAATTTTGATTGTATTTTAATCTTTTAAAGTACTACCTTATTTTTAAGGACATTGCTAAAATAAGGTCTTTTAATAAAGAAAAGTAAGTAACTTAATTCATAAAAAAATCTAAATAGTTTAGTTCATGTAAATAATTTAGTTCAAAAAGGTTTATAGGTATTCCATTAAAAACCTAAATTTATAAAGGAGAAAGGATACATATGAAAAATCATAGAGTATTAAAAGTATTACTTATATTTCAAGTAGTGTTACTTGCTATATTGGTGGTTATATCAAATACATATAAAAGTAGTAAAATATCTACAAATATAAAACCTGCTGAAAATAATGCAGCACCAACATATACGCAAGTAAAAGATGGTGATGGTGCAGTTACATATGTGGATTCAGATGGAAACACTAAAACAATAGATAAATTTAATATAGATGCATATTTTACAGCTGGCAGTGGTAGTGCTAAATATAGAGGTGCATATAGTAACTTAAGTGATGAGCCAGTATTAAATATTGAGACTAGTGTAAGTCAAAATATAGATTATACAATTGAAGATTTAACAGTAACTTTTAAATCTAAAAATGTTATAACAAAAGTTCAAACAGGTGCAGGTTCATTAATTGAATCAGCAACTGACTCAAAAATAGTAATGAAAGATTTGTCAGCAGGATCTGCTGCAACAATTAATGTAAATTTGGTACAAATGGTTTCTAAAGTAGCTGATTTATATTTTTACCCAAGTAAATTATCTGCTAAGAATACTGTTGTGTTTGCAGGTAAATATGTTGATAAAGATGGAACAAAATATGATTTTACTAAAGAAGTTGAATATACTATTGATTGGACTGGTACATTTACATTAGATTCAGTTGGAATTAAAAATTCTTTAGGAGCTACTAATGTAGTTATTTTGGATGAGAAAAATGGAAAAGATGTAACAGTATTATTAGAAGTTGAAAGTAGTACACATAATGATAATAATATGTTAATAAATGATTATGCAGAATATACACTTGATAATTTAAAAATAGGATCAATTACACCAACTGTAAATGTATCAGCAATTTTACAAAAAACTGCAGTGGGTGATGTTAATTATGATACAACAAATGATAGATTAACATATAAATGTTATACAAAAGGAATGAATGGAAAAATAGATGATAGATCTGAAGAATATAGTCGCCAAGCAGATGTTGGAAAATATAGAACAACAATTAGTCTTACATATGCAGGTTTATATGATGTTAAAAATCAGTATAAAACAAAAGAATATACAGTACAATGTGCTCATGTAGGATTTGGAAATGCAAATGTAGATTATACTACAGGAATGGCAAAGGGATTATGCAAGACTTCTACACAAAATTCAAGTACTACTATAGCATTTGAAAATTTCAATGGAGAGATAATTCATTATGAAAATTCTATATATGACTTAAATAAAATTAATACTCGTTTAGCATATGGTAATGTATTTTTAGACAATACACTATATCGTGAATATTGGGACTTAAAAGTTAACTTACCAAATTATTATAAACAATTAAAAATACAAAAGGGATATAACAAAAATGATGTAACATATAATAATGAAAAGGGAAGTGTATGTTTTTATAATTCAGACGATGGCAAAGAGTACAATATGGAAGATTGTAAAAAATATGTTGGTATAACTATAAATGATGCATTGATTAATATGCTAGGAGGAGAAAGTAAAGCAAAAATAGATATTTATTCTGATGATGATGGTAGTGAAAAGAAAATAATTGATACAATTACAAAGTCAGGCGAATATACATATGATAAGGAATATAGAAATATAATTGTATATATTAATTCTCCTGTTGAAGTAAATGGAGAAACAACACTATTGCATTATGTAAGAATTGATAATGAAGCTGTTGCAAAGAAATATACTTCTGTAAGTACATTTGACAAATTTACAGAAATTCATAGTACAACTGAAATATACGGAAAAACAGATGGAAATCTTGAATATATAAAGGATGGTTATGCTCATCCATCATATTTAGATGGTAAAGTTAGTTATAATGTACCAAAAGAGCAAAGAATGAATATATTTGAAGAAACAACTATATCACACCAAGTTGGCTTTAACTTAGGTGGTAGAAATATTGGATATTATAAAGATCCAACAATTATATTAGAGCTACCAGAAAATTATACAGAAACATCAAATATTTCACGTGTATATTCATATACTGAAACATTAACTGAGAGAGAAATAACTGTAAAAAAAGCATCAAATGGAAGAATAATAATAGTTGCAAAATATACTGGAGAAATAAAATCAAATGGAAAAATAAGCTCAAATGTAGAAGTGCTTCCATGTGTTGGATTTTCAATTACAGCAACTCCAGATATAAAAACATTTACATCAACAGAAGCATCTGGTGAAATAAGAACATTTGTATATACAAGTGTTACAGATGGTACAGGTTTAAGCTCTGATTTCAAAGCTCAAGATATATATGATATAGATGGAGATGGAGATACAACAGAAGAGACATTTGTTAAATCAACAACTGTAAACTTCTTTACTCCATCTGGTATATATACAAATACACAAATTAGTGCAACAATAGATGGTAAAACTATATCAAAAACATGTCCTGATATATTGGAAATTAGCCCTAATAAAACAAAAACAGCTAAGGTTACAGTAAACTTATTTAATGGATATGCTGAAGGTACTATAAATAATTTAAAAATTATAGGAAAAATACCATATCAGGGAAATACATATGTTTTAGATAAAGCAAAAAGTTTGGAATCAACATTTAGTACAACAATGACATCAGCAGGAATAACTGCATCAAGTAATTTTGATGGAACAATCTATTATTCAACTAAGGAAACAGATTTAGTTAAAGTAGATACTAAAACTACTGTTGATACTAGTGTATGGAAAACAAAAGAGCAAGTGTCTGATTGGAGTACTATAAAATCATATATGATTGTATTTAATAAGGCACAAACAAGTACAGCAGGTTTTTCACAAACTGTATTTGAATATAATGTAAACTTACCAGATCAAGTATTTGGTACACAAAGCTTTGTTACACATGCAATTGAATATGAAGATCAACAATTAATACAAACTGAAACAAACAAAACAGGTATATCTTTTGTTAGTGGTACAGGCTTAACTTTAAATATTAAAAAAGCCGAAGATGCAGAAGGAACAAATATGATAGAAGATGCAGAATATGAGTTAACTTCGGCAGATGGTAGTGCAATTGGAATAGATTCAAGTGGAAACTTAATTTATAAAAAAACAAGTGTATCTAAGTTTAATAAGGCTATGTCTTTTACAGATTTATATGAAGGCATAAATTATAAATTAACTGAAACTGTAGCTCCAGATGGATATAAAAAACATAATCCAATTTACTTTGAAATAGTAAATGAAAATAATAAATATACAATAAAGGTTGATGAAACTAAATCACCTAAAAATGTTATGTATACTAACAACTTAACTGTAAGTGGTACAGTATTATCCGATGTAGTCATAGTTGATGAGCCTGATAGTGCTGAATATAGAGTTGAGTATTATTATCAAAATGCTAATGGAACTTATTCACAAAGAGCTGATAGACCTTCTGTAAAAAGAACAGATATTGTTGGTAGAACTGTTAGTGTAACTACTGATGATAAAAATCCTAAATTCCAACGTTATGAATATGAGAATAATAAAAATAAAATTGAGTCTGGTGTAGTTAAAGCTGATAATAGTTTAGTATTAAAGGTATATTTTAAATTATCTAAAGTTGATTACTCATTAAATATTGTTAAACAAAAGACAAATAATAATCTTTTAAGTGGAACAAAATTTACAGCATATGTAGATCAAAATACCACACCAATTTTAAATAATGAGGAGGTAAATGGTAAGACTGTAAATGGAAAATTAGATATTGGTAAACATACACTTTGGGTAACAGAAAATAAAACTGTTGGTGATCCATATATAAACATTTTAGCTAATAAATTTATTAAAATAAGTATAGATGCTAAAGCAGATGGAACAATAGAAATATTAGATGGTGAAGGAAAAAATAATTCTGATTATTTTGAAGTATATGAATCAGATAAAACAACAAAAGTAACAGATAGTAATATTACTTCAAATGTAAAATTACAAATTAATGATAGTAAAAATATAAACTTATTAGTAAAAAATCCAATTCAATATAAGGTAGATGTTGAAACTGTAAATACTTTAGGAGACTTCATATCAGGATTTTCATATTCTATTTATAGAAATAATACATTAATAGCTACTAAAAATGTTGTAACAGATATAGAGCAAGTAGAGTCTCCAATGTCTGCTGGAAGATATGAATATTATTTTACACAAACAAATGTAAAAGACAGATATGTAAATATTTTAAGTGGTAGATATGTAAAATTGACAGTAGATGTTGATGGAGATGGAAATTTAAGTTTAGTAAGTACAAAGTTATATAATGGAGCTGTTGGAAGTGCTGATGCTAAAGAAGAAACTTCAGCAGATATATTAAAATACATATCTGCAACAGTAGATAATAGCAATCCAATAGAAATATTAAAATTAAAAGTAATTTATCCAACAACATTTAATGTTGAAGTAGATAAAGTAACTACAGATGATAAACCAATTGATAATACAAAAATTGAAATTTCAAGTGAAATTATTAAAAATCAAAATGCAAGATATGATAATGAAAAAATATCTGGTATTGATAGTATAAATGCTAATGGTACTGTTTCTGGAACAACAACACCAGTTGTTGATGATGGAACAGAGGCTAGAGTAAGCTATTCTGAAACATATGTATCAGCAAATAAAGATAAAGGATATTATACATATGAAATTAAGGAAGTTGCACCAGCAGGTGGTCAATATGTTAATATGCTTGAAGGATACAAAGTAGTCTTAAGAGTTAAAGTATACGGAGATGGAGCTTTAGATTTAGTTGATGAAAATGGAAATAAATATCCTGATGGAACTAAACATAAATATACAATTGTATCAACAAGTGGAAAAGCTGTAACAGATGACTTATATAATTATGTATATGTTGATGTTACTAACAATAATGTTAGAGCAATTTTAAATGCCGAAATAGTAAACCCAATTAAGTATAAAATAGCTGTTCATCAATCTGTATATGGAACTGATGGAAGAGTTAAAGTTACTAATATGCCTGTTTTAGTAAATGGTGAAGATTTAAGAGCAGGTAAAGAGCTTTCACCAGTATTGGCAACAGATAAATATACATATAAAATTCGCCAAACTGTAGATAGTGAAAATAAATTAGTTAATATTTTAAATGGATATTATATTGGAGTTGATTTGAATATTCCAGGTGATGGAGATTTAAAAACTATTGCTAAAAATGGAGATAAAACTACAGATTCATATAGAATTTATAAAGATGATGATACAGAAGTAGAATTTGCAGATACACATATTGATGATTTTGTTAAAGTAAAAATAACAAAAGATGCAACTAATGAATGTACATTAAATATTTATATTGAAGTACCTCAAGAGCTTAATTTTGAATTAGTTAAAAAGGATGTTGATACAAATGAAGCAATGAATGATGTAGAATTTGCTATTACATCTATGCTAGATGGTAAGGAAATTGAATTAAAAGATGTACGTAATAATTCAAAAACAATATTAACAAATTCATTAAAAACAGCAAATATTAATAATAAAGATGGTGTAATTCAATTAAATAATGTTTTAATACAAAAAGCAGGAACATATACATTTAATATTAAAGAAACTACACCAACAACAACTAAAAATTATAAATATAAAGATAAAAATGGTGATATTGTTGTAACAATGGTTGTTGAAGAGGGCGAATCTGAATATGTTATAAAAGAAATAAAAACTAATAATGCAAATTATGCTGAGGGAGCTTATTCAGATAATGATGTTGTTATAAATGTTAAAAATGAAAGAATTAAAGGTGTATATAATTTAGAAATAAATAAAATTTCACAATTACTAGGACAACCTTTAGATGGCTCAAAATTCACAATAAGAGCATATAAGATGAATGATGATGGAAATGAAGAAGATATAACTTTATACAATTCTGTTATTAAAAATGAATCTACACAGGTAATACCAAAAACACTTGATATTAATTGTTCTACTGGAGTTTTTGAATATTCAGTTATGATTGAAAATGATGATAAACATTTTATTGAACTTACTGAAATTCAAGCACCAGATACATATACTAAATTAAGAGATCCTATTGTTCTTAAAATAAAACCAAAATTAGTTGGAGAATTTGATGATGCAAAATATGTAATAGAATCAGTTGAATTAGTTAAAGGTGATAATGATGGACTTGTTTCAATAACTTCTTTTGAAAATGAAAAGATCAACTTAGAAGTTAAAAACAATCAATTTGACCTAAGTTTAAGACAATATGTAACTTCAATAAATGAAGAGGATATTACAAGATGGAATGAAATTGAGCAAAATACAGATAAATTAGTTACAGGTGAAAGTACAACTGCTGAATATTATAATGATAAAAAGTCTTTAAGAATATATGCAGGACAAGAAGTTATATATACATATCGTGTATATAATGAAGGTCAAATAGATGGTTATGCAGATGAAATAACTGCATATTTACCAAAGCAATTGGAATTCTTAAAAGATGATGAGTTTAATAAAGATTGGTCAGTTGAAAAACAAGATGATACTATAACTGTAATAAAAAATAGTAGTTTATCTAAAGAATCAAGTGAAGAAAATTTAATTAAGGCATTTGATAATAAAAATAATAAAATAAGTTATGTTGAAGTACAAGTTAAATGCAAGATTAAAGATGGTGAAAAACCAAAACAAAGTGTATTAACTGTTGCGGAAATAACAAAATATGAGGGTGAAAATAGACCAGAAGTTGTTGATAGAGATTCTGATATGTTATTAGAATATACATCAGCAGAAGAATTAGCAAAATATAAACAAAATGAAGCAAATGAAAATGGATATGTACCAGGATATGAAGATGATGATGATTTTGAATTATTAAATATAGAAAGATTTGATTTAGGTGTTTTAAAATATACATATAGTATTAATGATAAAAATGTTGGAACAAAAGATCCAGAATTTGAACTTACTGATGAATTTTCAGGTACATATAAAAAAGATGATACTGTAAATGAAATTGCAGATGGAAATAAGATTGTATACACAATTAGAGCATATAATCTTGGAACAGTTGATGGATATGCAAGTACTATAAAAGATGAACTTCCAAAAGAATTTACATTTGATGTAAATAGTCAAATTAATAAAGAATATGGATGGAAAATGTATGATGAAAATGGTAATGAAACTAATGATGTATCAGTTGCAAAATATGTAGCAACAGATTATTTATCAAAAGAAAGTGGAGAAAAGAGAATGAAAAGCTCAAGCGAAACTTCTAGTGATGAAGATGTAGTTTCAGATGGTTCATCAGAAATACTAGATGAAGATTCAGATGAAAATGATTCTGATTCAGAAGACAATCAAACAACTGAACCTGTTAATCCAAGTATGATAAAAGGCTTTGATAGCGAAAAAATGAAAGCTCCAGATTATAAAGATATTAAAATTGAGCTTATTGCTAATCTACCAGATCAAAAAGAAGGAACAGTAGTAAATACAGTAACAGTTACAGATGGAACAGATGAAACAGGAAAAAAAGTTAAAGATGAGGATGAAGAAAATAATACTGATACTTCTACTGAGTTAAAAATTGTATATTTTGATTTAGCATTAGATAAATGGGTTTCAAAAACTATCATATCTGAAGGTGAAAATGAAAGTGTTGAAAGTACTGGTATTAATGGAAATCAAGATTCTGTTCTAAAAATTGACTTGAAAAAGAGCCATTTAGATAAAGTTAATATTAAAGTTGAGTATAAAATAAAAGTTACAAATGAAGGAACAGTACCAGGATATGCAAAAGAAATAACTGATTATATTCCAGATGGATTTATGTTTGTACAAGAAGATAACCCAACTTGGGTTGCAAGTGGAAATAATGCTATAACAACAGAATTTGCAGATAAACTACTTCAACCAGGAGAAACCGTAACAACAACAGTAATTTTAACATGGATTAATTCAGAAGATAATATAGGTTTAAAATCAAATATTGCAGAAATAACAAAAGATTATAATGATCAAGGAGATACAAAAGATATAGATTCAACACCAGGAAATAAAGACTTAGAAGAAGATGATTTAGGTCAAAAAGCACAAATTTTATTAACAGTAAAAACTGGATCAGATTTTATAAACTATTCTATATTAGGAGTTATGTTTATATCAATAATCTTAACAGGTGCAATGTTTATAAAGGGAAAATTAGTATAACTAAAAAGCTGTATGAGAGCTGAAAATATAGTTCCCATACAGCTTTTTATAATTTAGTAACAGTAAAGAAATATAATATGTGGAATTCTTGTATTTACTATAATGGAAACTTGTGAAAATTATTTTCAGTTTAAAAAAGTTCTTATTAAGTAAAAAGTATAAATAAATTAGTGCTAATATTTACGGAAATTAGATTTTGCAGATATTATATATATTTCTGTAATATAAATTTAATATATAATATAATTAAAATATTTCCGTAATTATATTCTATTTTGATATAATTTATGGCTCTTGAAAAAAAA
>CAKPKU010000044.1 GCA_934167365.1 uncultured Clostridia bacterium | reverse complement strand
AATATCATTTTTGGTACTCTCTTTCAATATTTTTTCAATCTATTTGTGACATATCTATTTTAAACCTATATTTTTTAAAAATTTACTTTTTTTACAAATGGCAATAATAAATTTCCGGTTTATTATTGCCATTTGTATAAAGTTTTCTAATTCAATTAGCAACTTTACACTACCCACAAATTATGATATATTTAAACAAAAAATTACAAGGAGATTTATCATGAGCAATTATATTGAATTACTTTCACCAGCTGGTGATTTTGATTGTTTAAAAGCAGCTGTTCAAAATGGAGCAGATAGTGTTTATTTCGGAGCAGATTTATTTAGTGCTAGAGCTTCTGCTACAAACTTTTCTTTAAATAATTTACATGAAGCAATTTCATATGCAAAAATGAGAAATGTAAAAACACATTTAACACTAAATACTCTTATAAAAAACAGTGAAATGTCTGATGCTATAAATATTGCCAAAACTGCATATGAAGCTGGAATCGATGTAATTATAGTACAAGATATTGGACTTGCTAAATATTTAATATCTAATTTTCCAGACCTACCTATTCATGCAAGTACACAAATGACTATCTATAATTTAGAAGGTGCAAACCTTGCTAAACAAATGGGATTTTCAAGAGCTGTTTTATCAAGAGAACTTTCAATATCTGAAATTGAATATATTTGTAAAAATACTGATATTGAAATAGAAACTTTTATACATGGGGCTTTATGTATATCATATTCAGGTCAATGTCTTTTTTCAAGCATGATTGGAGGAAGATCTGGAAATAGAGGAAAATGTGCTCAACCATGTAGACTTCCATATACATTAATAAAATCAGATCCACATGAAGATACCAAATTAGATTCAGGCTATCTTTTAAGTACAAAAGATGTATGTGGATTAGATTTTATCCCAAAACTTATAAGAGCTGGAGTAAAATGTTTTAAAATTGAAGGTCGAATGAAAACTCCTGAATATGTTGCAATAGTCACTAAAATATACAGAAAATACATAGATTTAGCATTATCAAATAAACCATATGTTGTAGAATATAGCGACAAAAAAATGCTAATGCAAGTATTTAATCGTGGCGGATTTTCATCAGGACATTTAGAAGATGAATATAATAAAGAGCTAATATATCCAAAAAAACCTAATAACATGGGATTACTTTTAGGAACTGTTCAAAAATTTAATGCAGATAAAGGTCATATTTTATTAACATCTAATGAAACACTTTCAATTGGAGATACCATAAGTTTAGAAAAAGAAACTGGAACATATACTATTTCAGAGCTAATGATTGGAAACTGTAATATTGAAGAATCATCACCTTTTCAACCAGTTACAATAGGCAGAATGAAGGGAAATATATCTGTTGGTGATAAAATTTATAAAATATCAAATAAAGAGCTTACCAGAATAGCTTTAGATAGTATTAATAAAGAGAACATCAAAAATAAGTTTAATTGCATGATTTCAGTAAAAGAAGGACTACCTATTACTTTAACTGTTTCTAGCGTTTCCGAAAATAAAGATGATATTTTTAGTAACATATATTTTACTATTTCATCTCAAATAAAACCTATACCAGCAATTAACGCACCAATTACTCATGAAAGAATTTTAAGCCAATTAACAAAAACTAAAAACACACCATTTCAATTTGAACAAATAGAAATTGATTTAGATGATAATGTATTTATTCCTAATATAGGTTGCCTTAACGAACTTAGAAGAGCTGCAATTGAAAAAATAGAAACTGTCGCTCAAAATAGGTTTACAAGAGAGCTCAATAAACCTTTAGCTCCAGTTAACATCTCTGATAATGTAATACAACGCTCAAATAAGCCCAAAATGGTTTCAGTTTTGTTTAATAATCTAAATCAATATATAGATTATTCTTTAATAGAAAAAGTAGATAGAGCCTATATACCATACAAATATTTTATTGACCCTAATTTTGAAAACACAATAAAAGCTCTTACAAAAAAATTTAATGTATATATTTTATTACCAACAATATCAAAAAACTTCTCAAAATTCAATTTTGACGGGATTTTAAATCACTTTCCTAAAATAAAAGGATTTGTACTTTCAAATATCTCGCATTTAATATTACTAAAAAAATATTCTGGGAAATATGAATTTGTTTCTAATTATACATTAAATTTATTTAATAATTTTACATTAAAAGAATTAGTTAATATGGGAATTTCAATATGTACAATTTCTCCAGAGCTTAGTAAAGAAGCAATTGACACTATAAGTGGAAAATGTATAACTGAAAGTATAGTTTATGGAAATATTCCAGTAATGAATTCAAATTACTGTCTGCTTGGAAAATCTAATAAATGTTATTTAAAATGTGAAAAACACTGCCATGATTATGCTGATTTTATATTAAAAGATCGATTAGGATTTAATTTCAAAGTCAAAGCAGAAAACGGAATTACCACAATATATAACTCAAAAACTACAAGTATAGAATCAAGCAATTTAAATACAGACTCAATAAGATTAGACTTTTTAGATGAATCACTATCTGAAATAAATATTGCAATAAAAACTCATAAAACTGGAAATAAATTAGAAGGACAGAATTACACAAATGGAAATTTAAATAGAGAAGTTTAAAAAATAAGGAGGATATAAAAGCTAAAACTATACAGCTTTAAAAGTTTATGAAACTTGAATACACAATTAAAGAAAATGATAATTATATAAATGTAAAAGAAGTTTTAAAAGCCTATTTTCATATATCAGATAGGCTTTTATTAAAATTAAAAAAATCACAAAATATATTTTTAAATGGCACACCTATATATGTTTCAAAAGAAGTAACAACTCATGACAAAATTAGTGTTATTATTGACTTTGATGAAGATAATTCAAATATTGTTCCAACAAAGTTAAATTTAAATATAATTTATGAAGATGAATATTATTTAGTAGTAAATAAAAGCTTTAATACTCCTGTTCATCCTTCTATGTTACATTATGAAAATAGTTTATCAAATGGAGTTAAATATTATTTTGACTTAATTGGTCTTCATAAAAAAATCAGACCTGTAAATCGTTTAGACAAAGATACATCTGGAATTGTTATTTTTGCCAAAAATGAATATATACAAGAATGTCTTGTATCACAAATGAAAACAAAGGATTTTCAAAAAGAATATATAGCCATATGTGATGGTATATTTAATGAAAAAAATGGCACTATTAATTTACCTATTGGTAGAAAAGATGGCAGTATAATTGAAAGGTGTATTCGACAAGATGGCGATGCTTCAATAACACATTATGAAGTAATTGAAGAGCATACAAATTATTCTGTTGTTAAATGTTTACTTGAAACTGGGAGAACTCATCAAATACGAGTACATATGTCTGCAATTGGTCACCCTATTTTAGGTGATACACTTTATGGTAATCCTTCATCAAGTGCTTTTAGACAAATGTTACATGCATATAAAGTAAAATTCATTCATCCTATACATCATAAACAAGTAGAATATGTAGCTGATATTCCTGAAGATATAAAAAAGTTAATATATTAAAATTTGTACTCATATGTAAAACTTTTCTTTATATAAACAAATTAACGCAGGTAAACCTGCGTTATTATTATATTTATAAAAAGCAAATCTGTAAGCCGGGTTCTGTCGTGAATAGTCATTTATCTAGTACATATATTACTATATGTCTCAAGCCACCAGATTAAGAAGATGACGAGCAGTCTTAACCTTCTAGTCCCGGTGTTGCTCCAGATGGGGTTTACACAGACCCAGTATGTCACCATACCAGCGGTGAGCTCTTACCTCGCCTTTTCATCCTTACCAAAATTGGCGGTTATTTTCTGTTGCACTTTCCTTAAGGTTTCCCTCACTGGACGTTATCCAGCATCATTGCTCTATGGAGCCCGGACTTTCCTCGTACGCTGTCTTTCGACCTTGCTATACGCGACTATTTAATTTGCTCTAGACTTTATTTTAAAGAAAAACTTTTACATTGTCAAGTAATTTTGTCTATTTTTTTATTACTATAACAGGAACTTCCATTTCATCCTTTGTTAAACCACAATGAGTTGATTTTTTAACTGGTTTTCCATCTGCTAAAAATGTTTCAAGTCTTATCATACTGCCTGCTACTGATAATGCAATATAATTTCCTATAAAATCATCTATTTTGTAATGTTTATCACCAAATCCTAAAAAATGGTATTTATTTAAAAATTCATCTTTTGTCATTAACCAAAATTCGTTTTCAAATTCTTTGTTAAATCTTTCAACAAATAATTCTTTCATATCTTCTTTTACCCAAAATGTTACTACTCTTGATTCTAAAGAAGCTGGCATTATTAAACATTCTTGAATTTCTGGATAGTCCAATAATGTATATGATTTTTCTATATCTTTATGTCCATGGTCAGCAGATATAATTAATATTGTATCATCATCAAATTCTTCAACCATTTTTGATATTTTTTCTTCTGTTTCTTTAACAAACTCTTTAACTTCATTTGAAGTTGTTCCATATTTATGTAATAAACCATCTGGATTATCAGAATAAGCAAGAATAAATTTTTTATCTGGTATAGAGCATACATCTTTTATATTCATAATTAATTCATCTATATTATTAGCATTTATACTACGTTTTCCTCTTCTTTCAGCATATTCTGGCTCAATTTCAAAAGTTTTCACATCTGGTGATGCTTTTTCAATTCTATCAAAAATTGATTCATAATTAACTACAGTTTTATATACATCAATTTTTGGATCTTTTAATGGTGCTCTTAAATATGATTCATTATGTGAAAACATATCCAAAGCTCTTCCATATTCTTTAAAATATTGAGACCATGCTATCCATCCTGTTTCATATGGTGGCTTTCCTGAATAATAGGTCGTTAGTGCTGCTGTTGTTGTTGATGGATATACTGAAGTGACACAATCTACTTTGTTTTTACTTAAATATCCATCTGGAGAAATTTTATTTAATATATGTTCTCCTAATCCATCTAATACTAAAAATATAACATTTTTATATTCTTTTTTGCTTAATATTTCATCTATTTTTTCAGATGATTTATGTTGTGTTTCAACATTATAATACTTCAAAATTGAAGTTACAGTACCTAATATACAGTGATTATAATTTGGTAATACTATGTCTCTATATTCCATAAAATTCCTCCTAAACATTACTTTTATTGCTTATATTATATAGTAAAAACTACTATAATTCAAGATAAGTGCCATAATTCTGTATATATAAATTTCATAAAATCAATTATATATTCAACACAAGAACTGTTTAGGATTAATTTAATTTTAATATTCAGTTAATTTCCATGAAAAAGTTTGATATAAAAGCTTTTTATAATCATTCAACTAATTTATTAATTTTTCGCAAAAAAATAAGACCCATAAATAGGGTCTTATTTAGTTTGATTGCCTTTGGTTAAAAAATTACACAAAAACTTTCTCACGTTTTTCGTATCCAATTACAAAACCTTCTGTCCTCTCCAAAATTCTCTTTGGAAGAATATCTTTGTTTGTTATTAGTACCTTATACCAATCGTCAAATGTTTCCTTCATGTTCTCACTAAAGGGTTCAACTCTCCAATTGGTAAGTTCATTGGGAATACCTAGTATTTCTCCAATTACTTGTCTCGGAAACTGTCTTTGAACATAAACACTTTTGTCATTAACCGCAAATAACTGCCCATCAACACCTTCCTGATAAGATAGATACTTTCCTCCTCGCATTTCTCGTATATCATCTATTGGTTTTAAGCAAACCATATTCAGATAATATTGACTAAATTTAACTCCGTATGCCACATGAGTGTGAGCATGAACAACTGACCTTTTATGTGTCGAAAAGCCATCGGGACTACTTCCGTGTTCAAAAAAAATCACAGGATTCCTACCATACATTGTTTTTAATATGAGTTCTACATCAGCCATTACACCTTTGTATTCACGCATCTTCTCCTCACTTTGAATACAAGCTACAGAAAAAATGTGTTTTTTTGGACATATCATAACCATGCCATTACATAGACATCCTAATTCAATCTTCACGAAAAAATTTTCTGATTCATACATAATCATATCTCGTGAATTTTCAACACTAGCATTATATTCAGTAAGGGATTCATACCTCTTGTAATATTCAGCTATGTCGCATAGGAAACATGACTCACTTTTAGTGTCTATTTTTGGACTATTTTTGTCTATGTATTCACCACATTCAATTCCATTTTCGTGACAAAAGAAAATAAATTCATCTGGGTTCTCCCATTTTGGAAGCTTTAGAATGCGATATTGCCATTTTGCCTCTTCGTATAGCTTATCATCGCTATATATTAGAGGAATTTTATTCTTCCTCCAAGTTTCTCTAACCTTATCAAGGCTGTTAATAACCTCCACTGCCTCGAAATTTATATCATCTTTCCGAGGGCATCCATACTTTGTTGTATACAACACAACATTTCTTCTAGTAATCATCGAAAACTCCTTTCACATTGAATACGTTTTTTAGTTTATAGTCTTCCTCAAAAGCTCAAACTTTCAGAAAAAAGTTATGCTTATAATTATAAGTATAGCACTTCTTACCTGAAAAATCAATTATTTCCATGTGATTTTATTATTTCTCTCGGTAGTTAATTTTTTATAAAAAAACATATAATTATTTGTTTTTACAAAATTATATTTTATTTAATAAATTCATCCACATATAATTTATGAATAATAAAAAAACTTTGGCTTTTTCTATATTTTTCTCTTGAATAAAATTAAATATTTTTATTAGTCATATATATAGAAATTTCACCTTTACTGTTATACGTAGTTAAAAAGATATTATCTATTTTAGTTACTCCCTGTTTTTGTAATTCTTCATACAACCAAACCTGATTTTTGTTCAGCTCTGATAGATTTTGTAGCATTATTTTTCCATCTAAAATTAAATTAGTAACTGTTCCCTCATCTTCTGGTTTTATGTTAAAATCACTTGGATTTGCTGGTCTTTTGTCTGCAAGAGGAAGAAAGCTCATTTTTCCATTTTCTTCAAGCATAACAGTTTTTAAATCACTTAAATTAAAATATCCATTTGTTCTGCATTGTACAAAAAACTCATTTAAATCTAACTTTGCTTTTTTAAAATTACCTTTAAACAGTGTTCCATTATCATATAAAATTAATGTTTTTCCAGAAAAAAACGGTCTTAATTTTACAAATTTTGTATTTAAATATGAAATAAGTACTGTTACTATTGCATATACAATCATTGCAACTAATGGCTCTACAAAATTATCCTCTAATGATGTTGCCATTTCAGCAGCTATCGAACCAATTGTTATTCCTATAACATAGTCAAAAATACTAAGCTGTGACATTTCTTTTTGACCCATTATTTTTGTTAATACAAATAGTGCTACTATTGATCCTATTGATAATAGAAAAACTTTTAATACTACCATAATTTTTCACTCCTTTAGCTTATTATTTCTTATTTGGAAAAATTTATTCTAAATATTCAACTAATATGCCATTTTCGGCCGCGTTTATATTATGTTAACAATTGACATTGCTGGAAAATAGTAGTATAATAAATATTGTTATTATAAATAAAGGAGGAATACAAAGATGAGTATAAAACAAACACTTATATTTGGACACAAAAACCCAGATACAGATTCTATAATGTCATCTATGGTAATGGCAAATTTAGAAAATCAATTAGGAAACGATGCAAAAGCAGTTCGCCTTGGAAATATAAATAAAGAAACAGAATATGTTTTTAATTACTTAGGAATTGAAAGACCTGAATTAATATCAGACATTGAAGATGGTCAAAATGTAATATTAGTAGATCATAATGAATCAACACAAAGTGCTGATAATTTAGCAAATGCACATATTGAAAAAGTTATTGATCACCACACAATGAATTTTATTGCACCATACCAATTATATTACAGAGCTGAACCAGTTGGTTGTACAGCAACTGTATTATACAAAATGTATAAAGAATATGATGTTGCAATAACAAAAAACATTGCTACAATGATGCTTAGTGCTATAATATCTGACACATTATTATTTAAATCACCAACTTGCACACCTGAAGATAAAATAATAGCTGAAAAGCTAGCTAAAATAGCTGAAGTTGATGTTAATGTTTATGGAACAGATTTATTAAAAGCTGGTACTGATTTAAGTGATTATACACCTGAAGAGGTAATTAATATTGATAGTAAACTATTTGAAAAAGGTGGAAAAAAATTCAAAATAGCTCAAATAAATACAGCTGATTTAGATAGTGTATTTAAAAACAAAGTATATTTTGAAGCTGCAATAAATAATGAAATAAAAAAAGAAAATTTAGATTTATATGTTTTTGCTGCAACAGATATTTTAAACTCTAATTCTAAAATTATTTCACTTGGAAATGATTCAGGAATAGTTGAAAAAGCATATGGCGTAACATTAGATAATAATACTGCAATGCTTGAAAATGTTGTTTCTAGAAAAAAACAAATGTTACCTAAAATTTTAGAAAATTTAGACTAAATCAAAAAAACAGACAATAACTGTCTGTTTTTTTTGGATTTTACTTGAAACAATAAAAATGTACCTTATACTGTATATATGTTCCACTACCTTGCACAAACTGTGCTTGGTATACAACATTCTTTGGCAGTAGTCTTTTGCCTGCCAATAATTCTCGTGCAATTTCGTAGAACCTATCATCGTATATATATTTTCTTTCATACGATGATACTCCCCAATCATATTGTAGAGGCTGTTGTAATACCTCTAAAATTGAGTTTGGAAATTCCGAGTCTTCGACCCTATTTAATATTACATTTCCAACATAATACGCATCTGTAAAATCAGCTGCCTCTCTACTCATTGCATACGCAAGTAGATATTCATCAGAGCCATATTCTGGCATATATGATAAATCTTTCTCCACATTGGTAGCAATTGTAGTTATATCCTCCTTTTCCGTTAGAAGACCTGCTGGCTCACATTCAGGGAACTCGTCTAAATCATTTCCATTAGCATCAACCGGAACTCCAAAACCATTAAATACACTCATGTACCATTCTATAGTTGTAACTTCTGGTTGACTTGTTGTTGTTTTCTCTTCAGTAGTTGTTATAAGCTCTGATACTCGGTTTGTTAAAACAGGCGTTGTTGTAGTTTGTGTAGTTACATTACTAGTAGTTGTCACTACTGTTGTTACTGTTGTCGCCTCGGTTTCAACTATTTCTTGTAATCTTTTTACATCTGGTCTTTCAACGTCAGCAATATCAACTACCGAAATAACATTTCTCGTTGTTTCTGTCTTTACTTTCTCGTTGTCAGAGCAATCATTAATAATTACTCCACCGAATACTGCAATTCCCATTAAACTTGCTGCAATTGCAGACTTAAGTTGATTCATCATTTGTTAAAAATCCTCCAATAAAAATATTATCCAAATTTTGGATATAGTTTATATTATACCTCTTTTTTACGGTTATGTAAACCGTTTTTTTGGAATTTTTATGAGATTTTCAATTTACTTATTCTAATTTGTGCATTAGGGCAATATTCTTTTACTATTAATCTAACAATCTCTTGCTGTGCTGGTGTAACTTTTGGACCTAATAATATTTTTATATTTTTCATTACTTCTTCATCTAAATCAACATAAATTCTTTTAGCTGGAATTATGGTGTTTGGATTTTCCAAAAAATTCATGGCTTCTAAAAGCATTTGGTTAGTGTTTGCTTTGTTTTCTTTCCAAATTCTTTTAATTTCTTCCATATACTTCATATTCCATGGAGCTAGAAATATTCCATATCTACATTCTTCTTGAAAACTCCAATTACTTCTTTTATATCTACCCAATTTAGAAAAATCATATTTTAAAAAACTTTCTAAATTCATATTTTTAATTTTGGGATATAATAAATCCTCATCATCTGTATAAATTATATCATATAACTTAAGTCCACCATCTGCAATTGACATTTTGTTATTAGTATATAATTTATTTATATCTATATATTCAACTGTATCTTTTTCAAACCCGAATTCTCCTTTAGTATATTTAAACTTCTTAAATGGAAACTCTGGCAATTCAATTCTTACTCCTGTCATATCTTGTGAATACATTGTCCATAATGGTATTGACTCTCTACTACTTTTATTCCAACAACTAACGTAGTAAAAACGACCAAAATTTTGAATATCTCCGTGTTTCTTTTTCTTCCATATCATCAACATTTTCTAAACTACTAAAACAAATACTTTTACTTTTTAAAATTAATAATAAATTTTCTATACTTGTATAATGATATAATTTCTTACACTTTTCCATAAATTCCTCCAATACATTTTCTTCGATTTTTACAATTTTGTGTAAACTTGCTCTTTAGTTTTATGGACCATCATCTTCCTCAGAATCATCTTCATTGTCATTATTATTTTCATGAGGATTTTTATTTGTATGATCTTCATCTTCTGTATTGTTTTTATTAGTTGAATTATTTACTGTTGTATTATTTTTATTCGTATTTGTTTTATTATCTATCGTATTATTTTCTATATCATTTGTTTTATTGCTTGTCACATTATTATTTTTTGAAGTATTATTTTTTACTACATTATTATCTAACTTATTATTAATATTGTTATTTACGGTGGTATTTGTAGTCTTATTTGTTATATTTTGATCTTCTGTGTTTGTTGTAGTATTTACTTTGTTTGTTTCGTTTTTCTTTTCATTATTGTTTGTTTTATTTGTAGTAGTATTATTTCGACTACTACTATTGCAACCTACACATTTACTTGGTATTGTTCCTGATATAAAATATTCAGTATATGTATTTTGACAATTTTCATTTGCAACATGTCCTGTTTTTGAACATATTGTAGCTTCTTTTACATTTCCCTGTTTTACAAATTTCGTATTTTCTAAATCTTTATGTACACTTTTCATAACACTAGACCACAATAGTGCTGCTGGACTTTTTCCTTTATATGAAATAGTTTCACTTATATCATATCCATACCATGTTACAGCTGTATAATATGTTGTAAAACCACATAACCATTTATCATAATTATCATTTGTTGTACCTGTTTTTGCAGCAACATCTAATCCATCTATTTTACAAGACCTTGCTGTTCCATCACTACCTTCTACTGGTTGTTTTAATAGCTCTTTTAAAACATATGCAACCTCTTTTGAAAAAACTTTTGTTGTTTTTTGCTTTGTTTTTATTATTGTTTTTCCATCTGCACCATCTACTTTTGTATAAAATGTCGGCTCTATATACTCTCCATCATTTGCAATTGTAGCATATGCTGCTGCCATTTCTAATGGTGTTATTCCTTTTTCAAGACCACCTAATGCTAACCCTAGCTTTTCATCATTTTTTGTTAAAGATGTTATACCCATCTTTTTTAAATATTTGATTGAAGTTTTAGGAGTAACATCTTCCATCATTTTTACAAATGGAATATTTTGTGATGATTCAACAGCCCTTCTTACAGTAATTTCGCCTATATAATCATCATTATCAGTTGGTGAATATTCTTCACTTGTTCCTTTGTTAAAAGTAGTTGGTTCATCTGCATATATTGTAGCAGCAGAGAATTTTTTTTGATCTATTCCTGGTGCCAAAACTGCTATTGATTTAATTGCTGAACCAGTTTGTCTTACTGCTTGTGTTGCTCTATTAAATCCTCTAGAAGTATTTTTTTCACCAAGTCCGCCTACACAAGCAACAACCTGTCCATTTGACTGATCCATAATTACCATTGCTGATTGTGACTTATTACCTGTTGATGATGTTAGTACATATTTACTTTTGTTATATTCATCTTCTAATTTTTTTTGAATTTCGCTATCTTCTGTACTGTATATCTTCATTCCAGACATATATACATAATTTGTAGCAAATTTAGTATCAATATTCTTTTTATTAGCAATTTCAGATATAACCTCAGATATTACTGCATCTGTATGATATGAATATATTCCAGTTCCATCTGTTTCAACTTTGCCATTGTTAAAATTTAAACCTTTTTCAAGCTCTTGCACAGCACTTTCATATTCATCTTTTGTTATATCTTTTTGCTCTAACATTTTTGTAAGTACTGCTTTTGTTCTATTTTTGATTTTTTCGGTATTTACATTTTCCTTAAATGGATTATATGAATTTGGAGAGTTATTAATTCCTGCTAAAAATGCACATTCTGCTAGGCTAAGGTCATTTAGCTCTTTATTAAAATAATATTTTGCACCTGTTTTTACTCCATATGTATTTGGCGCAATATAAATAATATTTAAATATGTTTCTAGTATTTCATCTTTATCACAAAAGGTTTCTAATGATACAGACTTCCCCCATTCAGAAACTTTCCTTGATATAGAATTATCATCATCTCCAGTTAAATTTTTTACAAGTTGTTGTGTTATTGTACTTCCTCCAAATGATGATTTTCCACCATGAATTATATATGAACCTATCGCAGCTACTGTTCTTTTAGTATCAACACCTTTATGTTTATAAAATCTTTCATCTTCTATATCTATATAAGCATTTTTTAAGTTTTGTGGTACTTCAGATAACTGTACATTACTTTGCTTTTTTTCAGCTCCTAATGTTTCAACAATATTTCCATTTTTATCAATAACTACTGAATGTTCATTTTTCATCATTGGTAAAATTAAGCTTTTCCAAGAAAAATATGATATTATTACATATATAGAAAAAATTAAATATAATATCAAAAATATTATATTTATTTTTTTTCTACGCTTTTTCTTTTTTTCTAAATCTACTATTTTAGGTGGATTTTTGGATTTTATTTTTTGCTCTTTTATTGGATGCCTTTTTTCACCTTTTGGGCTCTCAAATTCATTTTTAACTTGATTTGCAGTTGGTTCATCTTTTGATTTTCGTATAAAAAACTTATTTGATTTAACTTCTGCATGTTTATTTTTTTTATTATTTATATCCTTCAATATATATAACACCTTCTATATTAATTTTTTTCTAATTTTATCATTATAAATTACTTTTTGCAACTTAATAGACTACTTTAAAATAGATGAAATTTTACTACTTTTGTATTTAAATTTTACACCATAAAATAATTCATATTCTTGGCAGATATATTGGTATTCGCAAGAAACTCAAAGGTTTTATGTACAAAAATTTTTCTTGTATATAATTGATATGAAACAATAGACATAAAAATAGAAAATATTGTAAAGATTTTTTAGCTACAATATTTTCTATTTTTTCGATTTATTTTTTATTAACTATATTTATATCATATGCAGTTACGTAATTTGATGAT
>CAKPKU010000043.1 GCA_934167365.1 uncultured Clostridia bacterium | reverse complement strand
AAAAATTGTAGTTTAAAATTGATTTACTTGATTAATTGTCAATTTTAATATATTATATACAAAGAAATTTACAGATGAAGGGTGAAAGAAAATGTACTTAAAAAGATTAGAGTTGCAAGGTTTTAAATCATTTGCAGATAAAACAGTATTAGAATTTAAACCAGGAATTACAGCTGTTATAGGTCCAAATGGATCTGGAAAAAGTAATATTTCAGATAGTATTAGATGGGTTCTTGGTGAGCAAAGCATGAAGTCATTAAGAGGTGCAAAATCTGAAGATATTATATTTGCTGGAACACAAAATAGAAAATCTTTAGGATTTGCAGAAGCATCTATTGTTATAGATAACACAGATGGTGAGCTACCTGTAGAATATAGTGAAGTAATTGTTACTAGAAAAATATATAGAAGTGGTGAAACAGGTTATTTTATAAATAAAGTTCCATGCAGATTAAAAGATATTTTGGAACTTTTTATGGATACTGGAATTGGAAAAGATGGGTATTCTATAATTGGTCAGGGAAAAATTGATGAAATTTTAAGTAATAAGTCAGAAGATAGAAGACATATTTTTGAAGAAGCAGCTGGTATTGTAAAATATAGAGCTAGAAAATCAGAGTCAGAAAAAAAACTAGAGCAGACAAAATTAAATTTATTAAGAATTAATGATATATTATCTGAAATAGAGGCTGGACTTGATCCTTTAAGAATACAATCAGAAAAAGCAAAGAGATTTTTAGAGCTTCACGAATCATTAAAAGATATTGAAGTAGGATTATTTATTTATAATATTGAAACATATAAGGAGAAATTGGCTCAAGTTGTTGAGGACTTGAAAATTCTAGATAATCAAAAAGATGATGAAGAATCTAAATTGAGTGAAATGCAAGATAAAAAATCAAAATTGAAACTTAAAATAGATAGTTTAACTGAAGAAATTGAAAAGTGCCAGAATTTGGGATTTGAAAGTACTAATAAAATAGAAAAGATAAATTCTGATATAGGGATTTCTAATGAAAAAATATTACATAATAAAGAAAATATTGAAAGATTAACTTTAGAAATTTCAGAAGCAAAAGAGAAAATTAAAGAGCTACAAGAAGAGCAAAATACTAAAAATCAAAAGAAAGATTCGTTATTTTCTAATAAAGAAAAATTTGAAAAAGAGCTAGAAGAAAAAGAGGCTGAATTAAAAAAGTTAACATCTAGTTTATCTTCACAAGAGCTTGAAATTGAAAATAAAAAACAGACAATTGAAAAAAATACAGATTTAAAATATGAAAAAAATATTGAAATTGGTTCATTAGAAGCTAATTTGGAAAATCTTGAGAAAAGACAAAAAACTATTAAATCTGAACTTCAAGAAACTATTTCTGAATTAGATGGAACAAGAACTAAAAAGCAAGAAATGTCTAAAGAATTTTATAAAATTGAATCTGAAAAAAATAGTTTATCAGAGCAAATAGAAAATAACAATAATAAAAAACAAGAAATTGAAGATAAGATAAATGAATATAATAAAGATATTGAAAAAATTTCATATGAATTGAGAATGAAAGATTCAAGACAAAAATTCTTGATTGAAACTGAAAAGGAAAAAGAAGGTTATTCAAAAGCTGTTAAATCACTACTTATAGATTGTGATAAAAATGATAATTTAGGTAAAGGAGTTCATGGAATTATTGCTAATTTAATTTCTGTTGATAAGGAATATGAAACAGCAATAGAAATGACTTTAGGTGGAATGCTTCAAAATATAGTTACTGATAATGAAGAGGTAGCTAAAAAGTTAGTAGAGCATTTAAGAGCAAACAATTTAGGTAGAGCCTCTTTTTTACCAATTACATCTATTAAAGGAAATAAAGTTGAAAAAATAAAAGGTAAATTTAGTGGCTTGATTGGAGTTGCAGCAGATTTAGTAAAATATGATAAAAAATATGAGCAAATTGTTTATAATTTATTAGGAAAAACTATAATTGTAGATAATATGGATACAGGTATTGCTCTAGCAAAAGAAAATAAATATTCATTTAGAATTGTAACTGTAAAAGGAGATATTATTAATGCTTCAGGTGCAATTACAGGTGGATCAGTAGCAAGTAAAACAATTAATATTTTAGGAAGAAGTAGAGAAATTGAAAGTTTGTCAAAAGAGCTTGAAAAACTAAATCAACAATTGGATTTAATCAAAAAAAATAAAGAAGAATACGAAAATTCTATTTCTAACTTTATAGAGGAATCTAAATCATTAGAAAGTCAAATTCAACAGGTAAATATTGTGTATGCCACAGAAAAACAAAAAATGATTTCAGTAGAAGAGTCTATATCAAGATTGGAGCAAACACTAGAAAAATTAAGAAATGAAGATAAAAAAATCGAAAATCAAAAGGCAAATATTAAAAGTGAAAAGGCTTTATTGCTTGAAAATGTTAATGATATTGAAAAAGAAATTAGTGAATTGTCTAATGTAATTAGAAGTTTTGTGGAGGAGAATAGCGAAAATCAAAAATATATTGATGATTTAAATTTTGATATTACAAATTTAAAAATTTCTGTTTCTTCATTTGATGAAAGTGGATCTTCAATTGATGAAATCCTTGAACGTATTAATAAAGATATTGAAACATTTAGTAATTCAATTGATGTAAAAAGTGAAAAGATAAAAGAGCTAGATAATGAAAATATTGAATTGAAAAATAAAATTGAATTATTAAACAAACAAATTGAAGAAATAAAAAATAGTGTTTCTACAAGTGCAGATAAAATAGAAAAGCTAAAAAATGATAGAGCAGATCAAAATAAAGAATCTGATATTATTGAAAAAAGTATAACAGATCAATTTAATTTATTGGAAGATCTTAAAGGAAATATTGTAAAAATTGATGTTAAAAAGACAAAATTAGAGCAAGATATTGATTTAGTTGTTAACAACTTGTGGGAAGAATATGAACTAACTCCAAATAATGCTACTGATTATAAAAAAGTTGAAAATGTGCAAGTTACTCAAAAAGATGTTAATAGCATAAAAGCAGAAATTAAAGATTTAGGAAGTATTAATATTGATTCAATAGAGGAATACAAAAATACTAAAGAGCGTTATGATTTTATGTGTGAACAAAGATTAGATTTGGAAGATACAATAGCTAAATTAAGAAAAATGATTTCTGAAATTACAGATACAATGAAAAAACAGTTTATTGAAAAGTTTAAATTAATAAATAAGAACTTTAACGAAGTATTTGTTGAATTGTTTGGTGGGGGTAAGGCAGAGTTAATTTTAGAAGATGAGAATAATGTTTTAGAATGTGGAATTGATATAAAAGCACAACCAACAGGAAAAAAACTACAAAATATGATGCTTTTATCTGGAGGAGAAAAAGCATTTACCGCTATTGCATTATTATTTGCAATATTAAAAATAAACCCAGCTCCATTTTGTATTCTTGATGAAATTGAGGCAGCTTTAGATGATGTTAATGTATTCAGATATGCGGAATATTTGAAAAAATTCTGTGAAAACACACAATTTTTAGTAATAACTCATAGAAAGGGAACTATGGAAGCAGCTGATACTGTTTATGGTGTTACAATGGAAGAAAATGGAATTAGTAAATTATTATCTATGAAATTGGCAATAGGTAAAGAAGAGTAGTGGAAAAAGCGCGAGTAAAATTGTTTATGTAAAAAATAAATAGTGATTTGTGTTTGATTTTTTAGTAAAGTTTATCTAATAGCTAATAAAAATAGGAAAATCTAAATTTAATTTATATGAAATGTAAGCATAAAATTTAATATTATATAAGAAAAAATAGCGGGCTTAAAAACCCGCTATTTTTTATAAGATTTTGTTTATTTCATCTTCGGATAAAATACCATGAACTATTAGCTGTGAAACTAATATGTTTAGCTCTTTTTTATGATTTTCTAATGTTTGTGTAGCATACTCAGTTGCTGATTTCAATAATTTGTCTATTTTCATGTTTATTTCATCAGCCAATTTCTCTGAAAACAAATCTGTTTCTAAATCGTATATTCGATTATTAGAAAAGTTTGTTAATAAACCAAATTTTGTAATTACCTTTTTAGCTAAATCGTTTGCTTTCTCTAAATCTGATGATGCACCGGAATTTAACTTATTAGAATACATTTCTTCTGCAATACGACCAGCTAAATAGCAACCAATTAGTTGCACATAGTAATCATAGGTTGGGTCGATTAAATGTTCAGAGTTAAATTCAACTACGTTTACACCAAGATAAGATTCTGTCGGAATGATTGAAACTGCTGAAACTGTGATGTTTCTAAGTTGAGACGAGTACCTGTATAAAATATAATGTCCTGCTTCGTGAAAAGCAGTTGCCTTCTTTTGTGATTCAGGCATATCTTTGAATAATTGTGTATTGTACTCAAAATTTTTAAGCACATGTTTTCTTGAAACATGTTTTTTGTTAGCAAGTTCAGCAATCACTAAAGATTTGTCAATTAAATCGAGTGTCTTATCAGGGTTAGAAGTTTCGTAATTAAAAATAGATGCATTTAGAATTACGAATTCTATCATTTTTCTTGAGATAGTAACACCATGCTCTTTTTCAAGAAATTTAATCTGATTGCGTATCATGGAATAAACTTCATGTGGATGAGGTTCATTGACCATGATTTTTTCGAATCTTCTTTTTAGGGCTCCATCGCTTGAAAAAAAGTTCTCATACTCTTCGCTTGTTGTTGCACCAATTACTCGAGTTGTTCCACGAGCGAGAATTGGCTTTAGCGAGTTAGCAAGGTCCATTTCGCCAGCTCTACAAGCACCGGCTCCAAGAATTGTGTGGATTTCATCTATAAATAGAATACAATTCGGTGTAGAATCTAGAAAACGAACTAGTTCTGCGAATCGTTCCTCAGCAGTTCCTCGATATTGTGTTCCTGCAATAATTGCAGTAACATCAAGCGATAAAACAACTAGTCCCTTTAATTTTTCAGGACAGTTTCCAGTAACAATTTGCCAAGTTAACTTTTCTACTAAAGCTGTTTTTCCTACACCAGGAGGGCCAACTAAAACTGTATTTCGTTTAGTTGACTTCATAAGCGTTCTTATGAGCTGTAGAGTTTCTGAATCCCTTCCACAGATTCGGCATTCCTTTTCATCAGATGAATATTGTTCACTCATATTGAAAAGAAAAGAGCTTATCTTAGAAGGAATAGTGAGTTTGATAACTTTTTCTTGCTTTGGCTTTTTCGTGGTAAATCTGTTTTCGTAGTCACCTATGAAATACTCCATAAGTGACATAAACTCATCTGGGTATAAGTCTGCAAAAGCAGATGTTAGATGAGCTGTAGAAATCGTTTCTTCCTCATATGCTTCACGAGCAATTGTATTTGCTTCTAATAATACATCGATTATTGATGTATCAAGAATGTGAGGAATACCTGATAGAAGAACTTGGCTATATTCTACATCATAGTCAACAGCAGTTAAATTATCGGATAGGTAATCTAATCCTTTTTTTAGAATCTTGCTTGAGCTCATTCCAGTGTTTTCTTTTACATAACCGTTACATTCTGTAATATCGGTTACAAATAATGAAACTGCAAACGCCTTCCGAGGGATGTAATCTCCTAAACAGAGAAAACTTGCACCTTGAAATACCTGAATAACAGATGCATCAAGATATAGTTGTTGATTCATAAAATAACCTCCTTTAGGTTTTTGTTTATTTCGTACGCACATTATAATATATCGAAATAAACAAAATGTCAACTATTTATAGCAACAAAAAAGAAAAAATATTATTTTATGGAAAACTATTGATTTTTAGCCATATAATTGATATAATACTTTCGTTCAAAAAATACACACATAAAATATAGTTATAAAAATGTGCTTTAAATAAGTTTTTTATAATGTTTAAAATTTTATGGAGGTAGAAACAAAAAAGGAGGAAATGAAAATGGCAGTAGTTGCAATGAAACAATTACTAGAAGCTGGTGTTCATTTTGGACATCAAACTAGAAGATGGGATCCTAAAATGGCTGAATACATATTCCAAGCTAGAAATGGAATCCATATAATCGATTTACAAAAAACATCAAAGAAAATTGATGAAGCTTATGACTTTATGAGAAGTCAAGCAGAAGAAGGAAAGAAAGTTCTTTTTGTAGGAACTAAAAAACAAGCTCAAGAATGCATGAAAGAAGCAGCAGAAAAGAGCGGAATGTACTATGTAAATCAAAGATGGTTAGGAGGAATGCTAACAAACTTTGGTACAATAAGAAAAAGAGTTGAAAGACTTAATGAATTAGAAACAATGCAAGAAGATGGTACATTTGATGTATTACCTAAAAAAGAAGTAATATTACTTAAAAAAGAAATGGAAAAATTACAAAAAAATCTAGGTGGAATTAAAGATATGACAGAAATTCCTGGAGTATTATTTGTAGTAGATCCTAAAAAAGAAAGAATAGCTATATTAGAAGCTAGAAAATTAAACATACCAGTAGTTGGTCTAGTAGACACAAACTGCAATCCAGAAGATGTTGATTATGCAATACCTGGAAATGATGATGCTATAAGAGCAGTTAAATTAATAGCTGATGTTATGGCAAATGCTATCATAGAAGGAAATCAAGGAGAATCAGAAGCTCCAGTAGCTGAAGAAAATTTTGAAGCAACTTCAGAAGCTCCAACAACAATGGAAGAAGTTGTAGCAGAATCAGCTGAATAATTAAGTAAATAAAGTCCTATAAGATAGGGCGGATATATATTTGCTCCTACATTATAAAATAATTGTGGGGGCTATTTTTAAATTTAAATGCAATAATGCGAGAAAGGGGTATTTATAATGGCAATAACAGCAAGTCAAGTAAAAGATTTAAGAGAAAAAACAGGAGCAGGAATGATGGACTGCAAAAAAGTTTTAACAGAAGCAGATGGAGATATGGAAAAAGCTATTGAATTATTACGTGAAAGAGGAATAGCAAAAGCTGCTAAAAAATCTGACAGAGTAGCTGCAGAAGGTTTAGTTGATGCATATATATCTGAAGATGGAAAAGTTGGAGCAGTTGTTGAAGTTAATGCTGAAACAGACTTTGTTTCATCAAATGCAGAATTCAAATCATTTGTTGCAGATATAGCTAAACAAATAGCTGTAAATAATCCTGCAAGTGTAGAAGACTTATTAGCTGAAAAATCAATATCAGATCCAGAAAAAACAGTTCAAGAAGTTTTAACAAACAAAATAGCAACAATTGGAGAAAATATGTCAATAAGAAGATTTGCTAGATTTGAAACAACAGGAAGTGTTGAAAAATATATCCATGGCGATGGTAAAATAGGCGTTTTAGTAGAAATGGAAAATGCAACTCCAGAGCTTGCAAAGGATATTTGTATGCAAATAGCTGCTGCAAAACCAGAATTTTTAGATAGAGCTTCAGTTCCAGCTGAAAGAGTAGAAAAAGAAATGGAAATATTAAAAGCTCAAGCTATGAATGAAGGAAAACCTGCTGAAATAGCTGAAAAAATGGTTCAAGGAAGAATTGGAAAATTCTACGGAGAAATTTGTTTAGTTGATCAAGAATTTGTAAAAAATCCAGACATGAAAATCAGCCAATTATTAAAAGAAAAAGGAGCTAAAATAGTAAGATTTAGCAGACTTGAAAAAGGTGAAGGAATAGAAAAAGTTGAAGAAAACTTTGCTGAAGAAGTTAGAAAACAAATAAATGGATAATAAAAAACTCGCTAATACAGCGAGTTTTTTTATGTCAAAATAGGTTGTTTTCGATAGGAGTTAATAAATAATTTGTAAAATAAATTGAATACATGTCCATATATTGGAAATAATATTTATATCTGAAATGGAGGTATTTGTTATGGATAATATGAGAAATGTTTTAAGAATAAAAGATTTGCCATCAAACACAATTGAAGAGGCAATTATTATATTAAAGGAAAATAAAAAAGCAAAAAAATATGAATATACAGAAAAGTTTAAAAAGTGTGATAAAGATGGGAAAAAAGATGATAATTATGTTATTAAAGAAGCTGAATTAATTATAGCTGATTATTTAAAATGTTCAGAAGAAGGAGATAAAACAATAAATAAAAGTAATAGAAGACTAAAATGGATTAGTGCTATATTAGGATTGTTATTAATTGTTAGCATCATATTTTAAAATAAGACATATATATTAATAGTAAGATACTTTAAGATAAGAAGTGAGGCTATTAATATGGAAAGATTGATGAGTGATGAAGAGAAGATAAGAAGAGCTGAAGATGTTATTGAAAGGCGCAAAAATGCGGAGTTTAGAATATCTGGAGAAAATTTTTCAAAAGAGCAAAATACAAACAAAACAAAAAAAATGTTCATTCAAATAGTTATTTGTTTATTGATATATTGTGGTGTTTATTACATAAAAAATTCACAGGATAATTTAGCAAAAAATGTTATGTCAAATATAAATAATATATTGCAACAGGATATAGATTTTAAAACACTATATTCAAATATTGTTGTAAAATGTAATTCTATTGTAAATAAAAATAATGAAAATAATATTGAAAATAGTGAAAATGTTGAGATCAAAGATGAACCGAACAATGCAGAGGAAAATATAGATAGTAATTCAAATCAAGAAGAATCTAATATGGATAATTCTATAAATAATGAAGTTGGTCAAATTGATTCAAATTTAAATATAATGGGAATTGGTGGAGGAAGCGAAGAGCCATCTGATATACCAGAGCAGAATGAACTAATAAGTGATGCAGATTATATTAGAAGCAATTTTTCAATAATAAACCCATTACCATCAGGAATTGTAACTTCTCGTTTTGGTAGTAGAGCATCTAATGAAATTGTTTCAGCTAATCATAAAGGAATTGATTTAGGGGCAGTTTCTGGAACTGAAATTATAAATAGTATGGATGGTGAGGTGATAGAAGCATCATCTGAAGGTGATTTTGGAAAACATATTAAAGTTGCAAATAATGATATAGTTATTATATATGCACATTGCAGTGAATTACTTGTAAAAGAAGGAGATAAAGTTAAACAAGGAGATAAAATTGCAAAGGTTGGTTCAACAGGAAAAGCAACAGGTCCACACTTGCACTTTGAAATAAGAAGAGATAATAGAGCTATAAATCCAGAGGAAATTTTACAGCTCTAAAAAGGAGAAGAGCAATGATATGCAAATAAAAGTAGATTTAAAGATATTAATATTTATATTAATATTTTATCTAACAAATCAGATAAAAATATATACATTACTAATGATATTTGCATGTATACACGAAGTTGGACATTTACTTACTGGACTATTATTGGGATTTAGTCCATCTATATTTGAAATAAAACCAATAGGTTTTTCAATATCTTTTAATAATCCAATTTTAGATTATAATAAAAAAATACTGAAGGCAAACTTACTAGAAGTAAAGAAAATAATAATATACATATGTGGACCACTTGTTAATATTTTAATTGCAATAGCAATATATTTCATACAAATTAACCAAAATCTTAAAATGGAGCTAATTTATATAAATGTATTATTAGCAATAATAAATTTAGTTCCAATATATCCATTAGATGGAGGTAGAATAATTAAGAGCATTTTATGCATTTTTTATGGTAGAGCAAAATCATATAAATATATAGATTTTATATCGACTATAAGTTTATCTATATTATTATTTTTTTGTAGTTTATTAGTTTTAGTTATGCATAATATAGGACTATTGTGTATAATTGCATATTTAATATATATAAAAATAAAGGCATCTATGTGCATAAAACAACGATTAAAATTATATAAAATTAGCTAAAAAAATTGATAAAAAAGGTCGATGGAATTTGATTGACTTTTATTGTATTTATTAATATAATTCAATAAATACAATAGACAAAAGGAGGGCTTTTATGTCAAATGAAGTTACAGATGAAAACAAAATAAAGAAGATGATAGATGATTTAGTTGAAAAGGCTAAAATAGCATCTAAAGAATATTTAAAACTTAATCAAGAGCAAGTTAATAATATTATTAAAGCAATGTCCATGGCAGGACTTGAACATCACATGGAGCTTGCTAAAATGGCAGTTGAGGAAACTGGCAGAGGAATTTATGAAGATAAAATAACAAAAAATATGTTTGCAACAGAATATGTATATCATAGTATAAAATACGATAAAACAGTTGGTGTAATAAATCAAAATGAAGAAGATGGATATGAGGAGATTGCAGAGCCAATAGGAATAATTGCTGGAGTAACACCTGTAACAAATCCAACATCAACAACAATGTTTAAATCTATTATTTCAGCCAAAACAAGAAATGTAATTATATTTGGATTTCATCCATCAGCACAAAAATGTAGTGTTGCAGCTGCTAAAATTGTTAGAGATGCAGCTATTAAAGCAGGTGCACCAGAAAATTGTATATTATGGATTGAGGAGCCATCAATAACAGCAACAAATATGCTTATGCATCACCCAGATGTTAATTTAATATTAGCAACAGGTGGAACTGGAATGGTTAAAGCAGCATATTCATCAGGAAAACCAGCATTAGGTGTTGGTCCAGGTAATGTACCATGTTATATTGATAAAACTGCTAAATTAAAAACATCTGTAAATGATTTAGTTTTGTCTAAATCGTTTGATAATGGAATGATTTGTGCTTCAGAGCAGTCTGTAATTATTGATAAAGAAATTCAAAAAGATTTTGAAAAACTAATGAAGGAATCTGGATGTTACTTTTTAAATGAAGAAGAAACTAAAAAATTAAGAAATAGTATGTTTATTCAAGAAAAAGGATGTGCATTAAATAGTGACATTGTAGGAAAAAGTCCATATGTCATTGCTAAAGGAGCTGGAATTGAAGTACCAAAAGAAACGAAGGTATTGGTTCTTAAAGAAAATGGAGTAGGTGTTGAATACCCATTTTCAAAAGAAAAATTAAGTCCAGTTTTAGCATATTATATTGTAAATAGCCCTGATGAAGGAATTGATTTGGCAGAAAAATTGCTCGAATTTGGAGGTTTAGGACATTCAGCAGTTATTCATTCTGAAAATAGTGAAACAATAAGAAAATTTTCAAAAAAGGTAAAAGCTGGTAGAATTATTATAAACTCACCATCTACTCATGGTGCAATTGGTGATATATATAATACAAATATGCCATCATTAACTTTAGGATGTGGTACATTTGGTGGAAATTCGACTACTGCAAATGTATCATCAGTTAATTTAATAAATATAAAAAGAGTCGCAAAAAGGAGGGTAAATATGCAATGGTTTAAAGTTCCAGAAAAAATATATTTTGAAGCTGGATCTATAGCATATTTAGAAAAAATGCCTGATATATCAAGAGCATTTATAGTAACAGATCCAGGAATGGTAAAATTTGGTTATGTTGATAAAATATTATATCATTTAAGAAGGAGAAATGAATATGTTCATTCTGAAATTTTTTCAGAAGTTGAACCAGATCCATCATTTGATACAATTAAAAAAGGTGTTGCAATGATGAATGAATTTAATCCAGATGTAATAATTGCAATAGGAGGAGGAAGTCCAATTGATGCAGCTAAAGGAATGTGGTTATTTTATGAGCATCCAGATGCAGATGTTGAAGGAATGAAACTTAAATTTATGGATATAAGAAAACGTACTTATAAATTCCCTAAATTAGGTGAAAAATCTAAAATGGTATGTATACCTACAACATCAGGAACTGGGTCAGAAGTAACATCTTTTGCTGTTATTACAGATAAAAAGATTAATAAAAAATATCCATTAGCTGATTATGAATTAACTCCAGATGTTGCAATTGTTGATCCAGATTTAGTTATGAGTTTACCAAAAAGCATAACAGCAGATACTGGTATGGATGTATTAACACATGCATTGGAAGCATATGTTTCAAATATGGCATCTGATTATACAGATGGATTAGCAGAAAAGGCTTTTGAACTTGTATATAAAAATTTAAGAGATGCATATAATGATGGAAGTAATAAATATGCAAGAGAAAAAATGCATAATGCAAGTTGTATTGCTGGAATGGCGTTTTCAAATGCATTTTTAGGAGTTAATCATTCTATTGCACATAAATTAGGAGGAGAGTTCCATATTCCACATGGTAGAGCAAATGCCATTATATTACCATATGTTATTAAATATAATGCAACAAAGCCAACAAAGTTTGTTTCATTCCCTAAATATGAATATTTTATAGCAGATGAGAAATATGCTAATTTAGCAAAACGTATTGGATTGAAATTCAAAACTGTTGAAGATGGTGTGGATGCATTAATTGATGAGGTTAAAAAATTAAATAATGATTTAGGTATACCTAAGACATTAAGAGAAGCTGGAATTGATGAACAAGAATTTTTAGCTAAAATTGATAAATTATCTGAAATGGCATTTGAAGACCAATGTACAACAGCTAATCCTCGTGTACCATTAGTTCACGAAATTAAAGAGCTAATGCTACAAGCTTATTATGGTGAAAGAGAATAAACATTTTTACAAAATATCTATTAAAACAATAATAGTCAAAGTTTGTATTAAAATGCATATAAAAAGAGATTTGAATTATTTTAGTTCAAATCTCTTTTTTTAAACATATATGTTAATATGAGTAAATTTTATAATATCTGCTAGTTTAGGTATAACAAAGTTTTAATCAATAAGTTTTGCGCACACTAGTAATCGTTGATTATTAAGACCATAACAAGTATATAATGTTATTATTTTGTTGGTTTGAGATATATCAGTATCAAAATTGTATGAACTCATATTTTTTAGCTTATTTAAATATGTTGCAAAATCGCTATCGTTTGCGAAATTTGAGCGTGTATATGCACCAACATCTTTATCATTACATACAAATACTGAAAAAATTTCATAAATATGATTTTCTGTTAAAGTTGAATAATTCAAATAGTGATTATTTTTATTTGATAACCAATCAGTTTCTAAAGCATTTTTTAGTGATCCAAACATAGTTTTATCTTTTCTATTGTGTCCATATATTATAGTGTTATATCCTAAATTATTCATATCACATTTATAATCTGCAAATATCCAACCTGCTGCATTATTTGAATTATCAAATGAATGATCTAAATAAAAATCGTTATCTGAATATTGTACAACAGGGTAATTTATATTTGTATTTGAAACATTAATCCAACCAACTGTATGAGGATTTGTTATAAGTAGCTCTGAAAAATCATAATGAAGTTTGGTTACTGATTCATCTCCAATTGTTACTTGTTCTGTATTTATAATTGCCTTATTTTGAATATCTGATAATAATTTGTTAGTTGCTTTTGAATCTTTTACCCATATTACTATTTTTATAGATGATAATATTATTGTTATAATACAAATAAAGGCTATAATGTTTATTGCAACTTTATTAACTTTGTTTTTGTTCTTTTTTGATTTTTTTTCTTTTTGTGAATCTTTTAAATTTATATGTTCATTTGCTTTTTTTAGTTTTCGTTCTTGTTTTAGTTTTTTTGCAGTTTCTTTATCTGCAAATCTTTTACCATTTGGTTTACTCATATATTTCTCCTTAATAATATATTTATTGAAATTATTATATAATTTATTCATATTTATATCAATAATTTTTTTCTTAAATTTGTGGTTGGGTTAAGTAAAACTTTTTAGTATTTAATTAATTTATTTTAGTTTAAAAATAATATTTTATGGTTAGATAAATTAAATTTTCTAAATAAAAGTTAAATAAAATTATAGTAGGGAATACTTTACACTTTATTAACATAATGATATAATAACCATTATTAGTTTAATTATATGTATAGGAGAATTTTAATGAATGGAATAAAAAAAGTAGCTTTCTGCTCTTTAGGTTGTAAAGTTAATCAGTACGAAACAAATGCAATGGCGCAGAAATTTATTGAAAATGGATATGAAGTTGTTGAATTTGATGAATTTGCAGATGTGTATATTGTAAATACTTGTACTGTAACTAATGTAGCAGA
>CAKPKU010000042.1 GCA_934167365.1 uncultured Clostridia bacterium | reverse complement strand
TGGTACCCAGGTCACATGGCGAAAACTAAAAGACAAATAATAGAAGACCTAAAACTAGTGGATTTAGTAGTAGAAATATTGGATGCAAGAATACCAATTTCAAGTCAAAATCCTGACATACAAGAATACATAAAAAACAAAAATAAAATAGAAGTACTAAACAAAGCTGATTTAGCAGATGATACACAAACAGCAAATTGGGTAAAATACTTTGAAAAAAATGATATTCCAGCAGTAATAACAGACTCAAATTCAGGCAAGGGAATACGTGAAGTAATCAAAAAAATCCATACAGTGTCTGCTGAAACAAAAGAAAAATCAGCACAAAAAGGAAGATCAGGAAAAAGTATAAGAGTATTAGTATTAGGTATTCCAAATGTAGGAAAATCATCATTTATAAATAGAATATCAAAAAAAACATCTGCAAAAGTAGGAAATAAGCCAGGTGTAACGCGTCAAAAACAATGGATTCGTGTAGATGAAGGTATAGAGCTAATGGATACACCAGGTGTACTATGGCCAAAACTAGGAAGTGAAGAAGTGGCAACGAATTTAGCATTCACAGGAACAATAAAGGATGATATACTAGAAAAAACAGAAATAGCGTTTCTATTGTTAAAATATTTAGTAAAAAATTATAAGCAAAATCTTTCAGAAAGATATAAATTAGATAATAAAATCGATGAAATAATGAGTCAATCAAACGATATAGATGAAAATGACAAATATTTAGAAATATTTGAATTAATAGGCAAGAAAAGAGGGGCAATAATATCAGGAGGAAGTGTTGATTATGAGAAGGTTTCTGTAATATTATTAGATGAATTTAGAAACGGAAAATTAGGGAAAATAACTCTTGAAAAAACTGATAAAAAGTAAAATAATAAATAATTTAATAATTTATAAAAAGGCTAAAATTAAAAGGAGGAAATATTGGAAGATTTAATAGAAAGAACAAAGCCCAAAGAAGAAGTAAATATGTTATCTCCATTAACATGGGCATATGTTGGAGATTGTATATATGAATTATATATAAGAACAGATTTAGTAAATAAAACGAAATTAAAACCTCATAAACTACATATTGAAACAATAAAATATGTAAAAGCAAAAGCTCAAGCAGATATATTAAAAAGAATAGAAGAAAATTTAACAGAAAAAGAGATTGAAATAGTAAGAAGAGGAAGAAATGCAGAAAATCATCATTTACCAAAAAATGCAGATCCAGCAGACTACATGTATTCAACAGCATTTGAAGGTTTAATAGGTTATTTGTATTTAACAAAACAAGATGAAAGATTAAAAGAAATTTTTAAAATGTGTAAAGAGCAATAAAGGGAGAATTAAATGAAAGAAATATTAATAATATGTGCAATGGAAAAAGAATCTAAAACAATAGCTGAAAAACTAAATATGAAAAAAATAAATGAAAGCATATTTAGAAGAGAAAACATTTCATTGCTTATTTCAGGAGTAGGAAAACAAAAAACAGCAATAAATTTAACCAAATACTTATGTGAAAATATTAAACCAGATTTAATTGTAAACATAGGATATGCAGGTTCAACAGATATAAAAATAGGAAAATGGGTAAACATAACTAAATCATATAATTATGAATGGAATATACCAGGAGAAGAAAAATACAGTTTCCTAGACTATGGAAATCAAGAGCTAGAGCTAATAAAAAATACAGAAATACAAAAAGTAGAATGCTATTCAGCGGAAAGTTTTGTAACAAAAACTGATTTAACTGGTCACATAGCATTTGATATGGAGTTACATTCAATAGTTATAATTGGAGATATGTTTAAAATACCAGTAATGTCATTAAAAAAAGTAAGTGATAATTTAAGTTTAAATGATTATTATGATAATACAGAAAATAATGAAAATGTATTTGAATTATCTAGCTGTTTGAAATTTTTAGATTTATAAAAAAATGAGAATATATTTGAAGTGAAAATTTGAAAGTTACTTCAATTTATATATTCTCATTTTTTGTTATTAAGAATATTACTTAATTATAAGCTTTCAGTTTGTACGTAACCTTTATCAGGAGGATACACATATGGATTATCAGGACATTCTACTTGTTTCATTGATGAAATATTTAATATAGGAATATCTGAATGATAATAGCCCTTTTCAATAGTTGCTTCAACTTCAACCCAAGTCCCATCGGCAAAAGAAGTTGCTAAACTATAATCACTAAGAAAGCCAACAACAACAGACTTGGCCTGAGTATCTGAGGCGGAAATAATCATTTCTCTTGCTAAAACAAATTGGGTATCTGTAAAATCATAAAGCCTATATACAAAACCAGTAAACTTAATTTTTTTGCCACAATACATGTCGATATTTTCGTGACTATCTTTCAATATATTTGTATAATTTTCTTGTGAAATTTCTGCAAATTCAGTTTGTGGTACATCATCTGTAACTTGATTTTTTGTATTAGTTTTTCTACATGAATAAACCATAACTAATATTGAAACAATAAGAGCAATAAAAATCAACAAAAAATATTTGATTATTTTAGCTTTTTTTAATTGTATATTACATATAAACATAAAAATACCTCTCGAAATATTGATTTTTAATTAATTTTATGTTTAAATCAAAAAAAATATGATTTCTGTTGCTAAAAAACGTAATTAGTGATATAGTACAGAAAGATAAAAACTTAAGACACACAAGACAGAAAGGGAGATAAAAAATAATGGGTATAATCAAAAAATTATTTAATTATAGTGAAAAAGAAGTAAAAAGAATTAGACCATTAGTAGATAAAATAAATGGTTTAGAAGATTCTATGAAAAAACTAACTGATTCAGAGCTACAAAATAAAACAGTAGAATTCAAGGATAGATTAGCAAAAGGAGAAACTTTAGACGATTTATTACCTGAAGCTTTTGCTGTTGTAAGAGAAGCTGCTGTCAGAGTTTTAGGAATGAGACCATTTGATGTTCAATTAATAGGTGGTATTATATTACATCAAGGTAGAATTGCAGAAATGAAGACAGGTGAAGGAAAAACTTTAGTTGCCACACTTCCAGCATATTTAAATGCTTTAACAGGAGAAGGTGTTCATGTCATAACAGTTAATGACTACTTAGCAAAATATCAAGGAGAAATGATGGGAAATCTATATAAATTCCTTGGATTAACAGTAGGTATAATTGTAAATGGTATGAAACCAAATGAAAAGAAAGAAGCCTATGATTGTGACATAACATACGGAACAAATAATGAGTATGGATTTGACTATTTAAGAGACAACATGGTTATATATAAAGAGCAATTAGTTCAAAGAAAATTAAAATATGCCATTGTCGATGAAATTGATAGTATTTTAATAGATGAAGCTCGTACACCACTTATAATTTCAGGTAGAGCAAATAAATCTTCAAACTTATATTCAAAAGCAGATTCATTTGTTAGAAAATTAACTCCAAAAATTATAGTTGAAGAAGATGTAAAAAATTTAGAGCAAGCTGAAGATAATGAAAACTACGATTATATAGTAGATTTAAAGGCAAAATCAGCAACATTAACAGATAAAGGTATAAAAAAAGCAGAAGCAGAATTTGGATTAGAAAATTTCAACGATTTAGAGAATTCAGAGCTAGTTCATAATGTTAACCAAGCATTAAGAGCACATGGAATTATGAAAAAAGATATTGACTATATCGTAAAAAATGGAGAAGTATTAATTGTAGATGAATTTACTGGTCGTATTATGTATGGTAGAAGATATAATAACGGATTACACCAAGCAATTGAAGCTAAAGAGCATGTAAAAATTGCTGATGAATCAAAAACACTTGCAACAATCACATTCCAAAATTACTTTAGAATGTATGAAAAATTATCAGGAATGACAGGTACAGCAAAAACAGAAGAAGCAGAATTCCAAGAAATATATAAGTTAGATGTTATAGAAATACCAACAAATAGACCAATGATCAGAATTGACAACAATGATGTTATTTATAAAAACGAAGCAGGAAAATTCAGAGCTGTTGTAAAAGAAGTAAAAGAAAGTCATCAAAAAGGTCAACCAGTATTAATAGGTACAGTTTCAATAGAAAAATCAGAAAAATTAAGTAAAATGCTTCAAAAAGAAGGAATAAAACATGAAGTATTAAATGCTAAACAACATGAAAAAGAAGCAGAAATAATCGCTCAAGCAGGTAAATATGGTGCTGTTACAATTGCTACAAATATGGCAGGTCGTGGTACAGATATTATGCTTGGTGGAAATAGTGAATATTTAGCAAAACAACAATTAAGAATGGAAAAATATACTCCAGAGCAAGTTGAAGAAGCAACAACTTACTATGAAACAGATAATGAAGAAATCAAAAAAGAAAGAGCACATTATAAAGAGCTAAAAGATAAATTTGAAGAAAAAATCAAAGAGGAAAAAGAAAAAGTTATTGTAGCAGGTGGTTTAAAAATAATTGGTACAGAAAGACATGAATCTCGAAGAATTGATAACCAGTTACGTGGTCGTAGTGGACGTCAAGGAGATCCAGGTGAATCAAGATTTTATATAGCTCTAGATGATGACCTAATGAAAATATTTGGTGGAGATAAAATAGTAAAAGTATACGAAAAACTTGGAGCAGAAGAAGATATGCCAATAAATGCAAAAATTATATCAAATGCAGTTGAAAATGCTCAAAAGAAAGTAGAAGGTAAAAACTTCAGTATACGTAAACATGTACTTCAATATGATGATGTTATGAATTCTCAAAGAGAAATTATATATGATCAAAGAAAACAAGTTCTTGATGGTGAAAACTTAAAAGATAATATAATGAAAATGATAGATGATTCTATTGAAAGATTAGTAAATAGCTATGTATCAGAAGGCGAAGTTGTAAATACAGAAGCATTACTACAAGATATTGAAAATTCTTTCGGAATAGAAGAAGTAGACTCAATTAAAACAGACAAAATAATAGCACAAGATGTTATAGAAGAATTAAAAGAAAAATCACATAAAATATATGAAGATAAAGAAACAGAATTTGGTTCAGAAAATATGAGAGAGCTTGAAAGAGTTGTTACATTAAAAGTTGTTGACCAAAAATGGATGGATCATATAGATGATATGGAAGAGCTTAAAAATGGTATAGGACTTCGTGCATATGGTCAAAAAGATCCAGTAGTTCAATATAGACTTGAAGGTGCTGATATGTTTGATACTATGATTGAAGACTTAAAAGATGATGTTTCAAAAATAATGTTAAACGTTCAAAAGAAAGAAGAAAATGTACAAAGAAAAGAAACAGCTGAAATAACAGGAGCAGGATTAGAAGATACAGCTATTAATTTGGTAGATGGGAAAATCACACCAAAAGAAGGTGGACTTAATAAAACAGTAGTTAAAGATGGTCCAAAAGTAGGAAGAAATGATCCATGTCCATGTGGAAGTGGAAAAAAATATAAAAACTGTTGCGGAAGAAATCAGTAGTATCAAGGAGTTGGCAGATTTATAAAAATGAAAAATGGAAGAAAAATGCTTTTAGATACAAATTAGATACATTCTTATAATTGAATGAAAGACTTAAAAGATACATTGTTTTTTTGTAAATGATGTATCTTTAGTTTTCTATTTGCAGTTTGTTGAATAAATATATAATGTTAAAGAAGGTGAGAGATTTATGAAATATATAAAAGAAAAAGACAAGTTTTTAATTGAGTTAAAAGAATTTACAAGCATATTAGCTGATCGAATTTCACAAAATGGAGAGTGGACAATAAGAGGTTTTATTGATATATTCAAAAATATTTATACAATTTCATCTGATACTAAAATTGTATCTAAAGTATTAGAATTACATTTATTTCCATATTTTTTAGCTTTTGCTGAGCAGATTGGGTATGAAATTGAATTGGCAACATATCAAAATTGGTATCCAGATTTAACTTTTGTTAATAAAACAAATAAAGATATAAAATTTGCTGTTGATTTAAAGACTACATATAGAGATGAGGAATATCCAGGATTTTGCAATGGATTTACTTTAGGCTCACATGGTGAATATTTTATTAATAGAGATAGTAGTAAAAATATACAATATCCATATAATGAATATTGTGGACATTTTTGTGTTGGAATAATATATTCTAGAGCCGTTTTAAATAAGCTAGAAGAAACAAAAATATATAATATAGATAACGTGGATAAAATACCGGCTGTTATAAAGAATTTTACATTTTTTGCTGAAGAAAAATGGAAAATAGCAAGTGATAAAGGTGGCAGTGGAAATACTGCTAATATAGGAAGTATTCAAAAAATTGATGATATAATTTCTGGAAATGGTGTGTTTGCTAAAGCTGGAGAAGAATATTTTGATGGATATTGGTCAAATTATGGTAAAATGGAGATATTAGATAAAAATGGCAAGAATAAAAAGCTATCATCATTCCAAGAGTATCTTGAATATAGAAGGTTACCACTAAGTATGAATAATCCTAAAGCATCAAAGAAGAAAGGACTGTAATATGAGTAATGAAAAAGTATATGTTCCTCCAATAAAAATACAGGGAATTAAAACTAAAATTGTACCGATTATAAAACAGAACATAATAATTGATGAGGATACAACATGGATTGAACCTTTTATGGGGTCTGGAGTGGTAGGTTTTAATATTAAACCCAATAAGGCAATATTTTCTGATACAAATCCGCATATTATTAATTTTTATAATCAAATAAAATTAGGAGAAATTACATCTTATAAGGTAAGAGAATTTCTAGAAAAAGAAGGAAAAAAGCTTGAAGAATTGGATGATGCTTATTATTATGAGGTAAGAAATAGATTTAATGAAAATCACAATCCTTTAGATTTTTTATTTTTAAATAGATCATGTTTTAATGGAATGATAAGATTTAATAAAGATTATAAGTTTAATGTACCATATGGACATAAACCAAAGAGATTTTCTAAAGCATACATTACTAAAATAGTAAATCAGGTTGCATATGTGGAAGAATTAATAAAAAATAACAATTGGGAATTTAAATGCCAGTCTTTTGAAAAGGCAATATCAGAAGCACCAGAAAAATCTTTTGTATATTGTGATCCACCTTATATTGGAAGACATGTAGATTATTATGATAGTTGGGATGAAAAATCAGAAAAAAATCTAAAAGAATCATTACAAGAATCAAATAAAAAATTTATGATTTCTACATGGGATTATAATGAATATAGAAAGAATGAATATATAGATAAAATTTGGAATTTTTGCAATAAGATTAATAAAGAACATTTTTATTTTGTTGGTGCTAGAGAAACTAATAGAAGCCCAATGATGGAAGCACTTTTAATAAATTATACACCAATTGAAAATGGTTATAAATTTAATACTTATAATCAACAATAATGTCAAGTAAAAAGTTAAATACATGTAAAGCAAATGCAAGATTACAAGATTTTTAACCTTGTAGTCTTGTTTTTTAGTTATTTCATGTAAAATATAATATATATTACAAAGAAAATTAATGCAGAAAAACAAACTGAGATGTGTGAATTTTGTGTTTTATTAATGTCAATATAAAAATGTACAAAATTTTGAAAATAAGAATAACCAAGATAAATAGTTATAGATAAGTTGGGAGATGAGAGCTATGGTAGATATGCATATCCATACGACTTATTCTGATGGAGATAAGTCATTAGAAGAAGTTTTAATAAAGTGTGAGAATAAAAAATTAGAATATATTTCTATAACAGATCATAATACTTGTAAAGCTTATGATGATAAAAGTATAAGAAATAATAAAATATTTAGTGGAAAAATAATAAAAGGCGTAGAGATGAATGCCGAATTTAAAGGTAAAAAAATAGAAATATTAGGCTATAATATAAAAAATACTGAGATAATAAACGAATGGTCTAATCAATTTTTCTCCGAAGAAATCTTAAGAAAACAACAAGAAACATCTAAGAAGAAATTATTAGATATATGTGATAAAAAAGGTCTTATATACGATGAAAATAAATTCAAAATTGATATTCCTCTAACAGATTATATAACAGTATATATCGGAAAAGAGTTATTAAGTCATAAAGAAAATAGCGAAATACTAGGGGAATTATATGAATCGTTAAATACATTTATTAGAAAAGGATTAATGAATCCTGATAGTGAATATTATACAGGAAATGATGTTACTCCTAAACCAATGTATAAGGATGTAGTAAATATAATACATAAAGCTGGAGGATTAGCATTTTTAGCACATCCATTTGAATATAGAATTGAAAATACGATTGATTTTATTGGTCAATTATTGGCTGAAGAAAAACTAGATGGTATAGAATGTTTCCATCCATCATCTGAATCTAATAATAGAAGTAATGTTCTTGTTAATTATGCAAGAGAAAATAAATTATTTATAAGTGGTGGAAGTGATTTTCATGGAGAAAAGAAACCAAATATTGATATTGGTATTGGATTAGGGTCACTAAATATTTCAAAAAAATACATAGAAGAATGGCAATGAGCAACTTGGGGTTTCAAAATATAAACTATATTTACCAACAGAAGAGGAACTTAAAGCAGAAATTGCAAATCAAAAAAATTTTGATTTGCAACAGCCAAATAAACAAGATTTAGATAATAATTAGTTTTTACAGAAAATTTAGAAATGTTCCATAAAAAAATAAATAATATTGTAAAATTTAAAACATATAAAAGATAAATAACGATGCAGATAATGTCGCCAAACAAAAAATATTTATTAGTAAAATAAGTACAATAAATACAAATAATACAGATATTTCTAAAATAAAAACATAAGTAAGTACAAGACATTGAAGCATTAGAAAAGAAGATAAAAGAATTTCCCACATTTAGTTAGCACATACCATTTAACTCAATAAAGAAGGAAATGCTTGAAATATAATAACTTTTTTTATATAATTATAAAAAAATAAATTGGGAGAATATAAATATTATGATAATAGCAATAATTGTGGGAGTAATTTTAATTTTATTTTTTATCGGATTTCAATATTCAAAATTAAAGTGTAATAAAAAAATAGATGCAACATACTTAAAATTTAATATTTATGAGCATCATGGTATGATTTATTATAGATATACACCTGTTTTTTAATATAATTTTAATGGCAAGGAATATGAAAATCAGGCTTTGCAATCATTTTCAAAAAAATATACTAAAAATTTTATAGTTGGTGAAAAATATCAAATATTAATAAATCAGAAAAATCCTAAAAAATTTATAATAAACAGAAAAGTAAAAATTGATGAAACATTAATATTAGTAACTGGATTATTTTTATTTTTTTGTGGAATATTATCCATTCTATAGTAATTATTGTACAAATGCTAAAGTAGGATTCACACCAGAAATTATAGCATATATTAATGAAAAAAGAAAAGAATATAAATTAAATAAAAAGAATTAAAGAATTAAGATGAACTAATTAATCATATGAACAAAAGTTAGGAGGAGAGTTAAAAATGAAAAATTTTGGAAATATAATGTGGGGAATAGTGTTAATTTTACTAGGAGTTATTATTGGCACGAATGTACTGGGCTTAACAGACATAAATATATTTTTTGATGGTTGGTGGACTTTATTTATTATAATTCCATGTTTAATAGGGTTAGTTAAAGAAAGGGAAAAGACAGGAAGTATTATAGGAATTTTAATAGGAATTATATTATTGCTATGTTGCCAAAACATATTAGATTTTGAAACAGTATGGAAGCTAATAATTCCAGTAATATTAATCATAATAGGTATATCATTTATATATAAAAACATACATGACAGTAAATTAAATAAAGAAATAAAAAAGTTAAATCAAAATAAAATAAAAAATGGAGGGTATTATGCATCTTTTTCAGGACAAAATATAAATTTTGATGGTGAAAAGTTTGAAGGAGCAGATTTAACAGCAATGTTTGGAAGTATTAAATGTGACTTACGAAATGCAATAATTGAAAAAGATGTTGTAATTAATGCAAGTAGTACTTTTGGAGGAATAGATATTTATGTTCCTGAAAATGTTAAAATAAAAATAAAGTCTTCATCAGTTTTTGGAGGTGTAGATGAAAAAAAGAAAAATAATGTAGAAAGTGCGGATATACATACAATTTATATAAATGCTACATGTATATTTGGAGGAATAGATATAAAATAATGACATCTAAAATGTAAAAAAAATGTCGAAAAAGAACGATGAAAAAGCACGCAAATTGCGTGTTTTCCATTGTTTTTGAGGATATATGATGATAGAATCAAACCTGTAAAGAAAATGAACTTCGGATGGTGATTTATTATGAAATTTGCATTAAATCTAATATCAACAGGTGAATTAAAACAATGGATACTTGTTAGCTTTATAACTGCAATACTTTTTTCGGCTTGCAACTTGTATATTTTTATACATTTATTTGAAATAAAAACAACAAAAGCTAAAATAATAAAAGTTTTGGTTTTAGATGTAATTTTTAGAATGTTAGCAGTTACTATAATTCCAATTCCATATTATAGAGGTATAAATATAATAAGTTCGGTAATTGTATCAAAAATTATATTTAAGGAAAGAATAGAAAAATGTATATTAGGAGAAACAATAAATTCTATTACTATTATTGTAATTGAGCTAATATGTTCAAAGGTTTTATATAAAATATATCCAAATATAGATTCATATGTTAATGGAATGTATTGTTATAAATATAAGATGTTATTAACTATAATAATTACTTTAAGTAGAGTTATTTTATGTCATATAATAAAATGCAGAAATATTACATTAAATTTAAGCAAACGTTTAAGTAGAAAAAATAAAAATAAAGTAATTTTAATTTCAATAATTGGATGTATGTTAATTTACTTTAATGCAGCAGAAATGACAATGTTTATAACAGATTTTCCATACAGTATATTTGTTTTAGACATTACTTCACTAATAGTTTATTTTTATATAAGTTTACAAGATATTTTTAGAATAATTAAATTTGAAGAAATGAATGAAAAAATAAATAATTTAGAAGTATACAATAAAACTTTATCAATTATGTATGATAATATTCGTGGATTTAGACATGATTTTAATAACTTTGTGCAAGCTTTAGATGGATATGTAAAAGTAAATAATATGGAAGGCATACGAACAATGAGCAAATCACTTATGAAAGATTGTAAAGAAGTTACCAATATGGGAATATTGGATCCAAAAATTATTAATAATCCAGCTGTATACAGTATAATCACAAATAAATATTATAGAGCTATTGAAAATAAAATCAACATGAATGTTGAAATTATGATAGATTTTAAAGAGCTAAATATTTCTACATATGAATTATGCAGAATTTTAGGTATATTACTAGATAATGCAATTGAGGCTGTTGAGCCTTGCAAAGAAAAAGTAATAAATGTTAAATTTATCAAAGATATAAAAGTAGATAGAAAATTAATAATAATTGAAAATTCATTTAATCAAATAGATATTGACTTAGATAAAATATATGAAAAGGGTTATAGTACTAAAAAAGATGAAGAGCAAAAGCATGGTTTAGGACTATGGACTGTTAGAAAGATTCTATCTAAAAGTGATAATTTGAATTTATTTACTTCAAAAGACACACTTTTTAGGCAACAACTAGAGATTTATGAACAATAATATATAAAAAACTACTATATTCAAAATAAAAATATAGTAGTTTTTATTATTAGAAGACCTTGATAAGTCCCCAAATGTTTCTTTTTGAAAGCGTAATATTTGCATATATTTTAGAAAAATGCAATTGAAATAAATAGTACTATGTGGTAAACTAAAAACATCGAAGGGAGTGTTTGTATGATAGAGCTAGAAGAAAACTTAAAAGTTTTACAAGTATTAACAAATAAATTAGAAAGTATTGGTGAGTCTCTTTGACATTGCTAAATTAAAGAATGAATTATCGAAATTTGAAAGTCAAACACTTGATGTAAATTTTTGGAACGATAATAAAAATTCAAGTAGTGTATTGCAAAATATAAAAATTCTAAAAAAGAAAATAGATGGATATGAACATTTAAAATTAGAGCTATCTAATTTAAATGAAATGAATGAATTTTTACAATTAGATCCAGATGAAGATATGGTAAAAGAGCTATTAAAAAGTACTGAAAAAGCAAAAAAAGACATTGATAATCTTGAAATTTCAGCATTATTATCAGGAAAGTATGATGTAAACAATGCTATTGTTACAATACATCCAGGAGCAGGAGGAACTGAATCACAAGATTGGGCAGAAATGCTATACAGAATGTATTGTAGATGGGCTAATGATAATGGATATTCAGTAAAAGAGCTTGATTATTTAGATGGCGATGAAGCGGGAATAAAAAGTGTAACATTTTCAATAAATGGAGATTATGCATATGGATATATGAAATCAGAAAAAGGTGTACATAGATTAGTAAGAATTTCACCTTTTGATGCAGGAGGAAGAAGACATACATCATTTGCATCTGTTGAGGTTTTACCTGAAATAACTGAAGATATTGAAATTGATATAAACCCAGATGATTTACGTGTAGATACATATAGAGCATCTGGTGCAGGAGGACAGCATATTAATAAAACTTCATCTGCTGTAAGAATTACACATATTCCAACAAATACGGTTGTAGCATGTCAAACAGAGCGATCTCAAATTCAAAATAGAGAAACTGCAATGAAAATGCTAAAATCTAAATTACTTAATCTAAAAGAGCAGGAACAAAAAGAAAAAATAGAAGATTTAAAAGGTATTCAAATGGATATTGCATGGGGAAGTCAAATTCGTTCATACGTATTTTGTCCATATACTTTAGTAAAAGACCATAGAACTAATTATGAAGTTGGAAATGTTCAAGCTGTAATGGATGGAGATATTAATGAGTTTATGAAAAGCTACTTAAAAATGTTAAAAAATAAAGAATAAAGGAGAAAACCATGAAGTTAAAAGAAATATATATGGAAAATAAGACTCGTAGATATAGTAGCATACAAAAAGTAATGAAAGAAAATATTGTTTTAGAGATGGATCCAATAAAAAAAATGAAGGAAAATTGGATTGTTTTACTAGCAATTTTTGTAATTGTAGTGGGTTGTTTATTAATGGATTATAATCCAAAATATTTCTATACATGTTTAGGTATTATTTTAGTATTTATTGCATTATTTATATTTGGAAATAAAGCATATTTAAAATGTGACAAGAATTCCTTATATATAAAACAAGGTTTTCAAAAATTAAATATACCATATGATCACTTAAAAAGTGTATATATAGGTAGAGTCAGAGGGTTTTCATATAATATAATAATTAGATTTCAAGACAATTTTTCTTTTTTGCGAGAGCTAGAGTTTTCACTATTATGCTCTAAACCAGAAGATGTAAATGAATTTATTAGTAATTTTATAATTGAAAAACAAGTTCAAACTCAATATGTTACATATGAGAAAAGAAAATTCTTTAGAAGATCACTTAGTACAGTATTTACAATTTTGTTATTTATAATCATTTTAATATATTATGTAAAACATGGTGGCATAAATATTTTTTAGTTAATATAATATAGTATAGTCTACAACCTAGTATTGTAGACTAAATTTTTTTTAGAGGGTGTACACTATGGATACTATTGTATTAAAATTTGGTGGAAGTTCAGTAGCAGATAATGAAAAGTTAGAAATTGTGGCAAATAAAATTGCAACATTATATGATGAAGGAAATAATATTATTGTTGTAGTTTCTGCCCAAGGAAAAACTACTGATAAATTGCTAAAAGAATCCTATACTATAACAAATAATCCAAGCTCTCGAGAGCTAGATGTATTATTGAGTACAGGAGAGCAAATATCAATATCAAAACTTAGTATGTTTTTACAAAAACTAGGCTATAAAGCTGTATCATTAACAGGTTGGCAAGCGGGAATAGCTACAAATAATACCAATCAAAATGCAGTTATAGAGCACATAAATACTTATAGAATAAATTCAGAGCTACAAAAAGGAAATATAGTAATTATAGCAGGTTTTCAAGGAATAAATGAAAAACAAGATATAACGACATTAGGAAGGGGTGGCTCAGATACAACAGCTGTATGTATTGCAGCTGCTATTGGAGCAAAAAAATGTTATATTTATTCTGATGTAGAAGGCGTTTTTACATCAGATCCAAAGAAAGTTGAGAATGCATTAAAATTAAAAAATGTTTCATATGATGAAATGCTAGATATATCAAATGAAGGAGCAAAAGTACTTCATAATAGATGTATTGAAATAGGCAGTAAATTTAATATTCCAATAATTGCTAAATCTACATTTAAGGATGATGAAGGAACAATTGTTGATAATAAAATAGAAGATCAAAAAGTAAAAAGTTTAGTAAAAAATGATAATTTATTAACAATACAAATAGAAAAGAAAAATGACAATTTATTAGATATATATGGAAAAATATTAAAATGTAATGTAATGCCAATTGAGTATATAGATACTAATAATGAAGTTAGAATTTTAATAAACTCAAACGAACTTAATAAAATAGAGCATATTATAAAAAATGATCTTGAACAATATACAGTTAATATAATACCAATATCTAGAATTTCAATAATAGGTTATGGAATAACAAATGATAATAATATTTTAAAGAAAGTATATGATGAAGCTCTTAATTTAAAAGATTATATTAGAAAAATAGAAGTAAACAATGGAAAGATAAGAGCTACATTTAATACTATAATATCAAATGAAATATTGGAAAAATTGCACAATATATTAGTAA
>CAKPKU010000041.1 GCA_934167365.1 uncultured Clostridia bacterium | reverse complement strand
AGAGCTACTATACAAGATAGTGGAGAGGGAATTTCTAAAAAGGATATAAAACATATTTTTGAAAGATTTTATAAATCAGAAAATTCATCAAATAATAGTATAGGTATAGGACTTGCACTGTCAAAAAAAATTTTTGACAATGAAAATGCATATATATCAGTAGAATCTGAGGAGGGAATTGGAACAAAATTTGATATTAAGTATATGAAAAAATTATAAAATACAAAAAAATAAAATAAAGAATAAAATCAATCTTTTAGGAAAGAATAATTTTGTGGTAAAACACAAACTTAAATTTGAAAGGATGATTATTATGGAAAAACAAAAAATTAATTGTACAGTAGGAAGCTGTAAATTTAATGATTGTGATAATCAAATGTGTTTATTAAAGCAAATTACAGTAACACCTACACCAAATAACAATACAAAAAATACTGACGAATCAATGTGTAGTAGTTATCAAAATTTATAAAAATATTAAGTAAAAAGTTGAATATGGTTTTATAAGGTAAATGAAAATTGGAAAATTAAATAAAAAATTCAAAAAAATGTTGAAAAATGTTGAAAAAGTGATGTAAGGCATATATAATGTGCATGGAAGATGTACAAGAAACAAGTGTTAATTTTCGAAAGGGGAGAAATCCTAATGGGAAAAAGATGTATGCTCTATGCTGACATTCAATCCTTACAAACAGAGGTTACTGGCTCGGGAACATTAGTTACTGCTAACTTTCCTGATGGTACCAAAGAACATGTTCTTGTAGACTTTGGGTTATTTCAAGGGTCAGATGAAAATGTGAAACTAAATTCAAAGATAGGTTTTTTACCAAAAGACCTTTCGGCAATATTAGTGACACATGCACATATTGACCACATTGGAAGAATTCCAATGTTATACAAGAATGGTGCAAATTGCAAAACTTTTATGACAAATGATACGCTTATCGTTGCAGAAAAGTTATTGAATAATACGGCATGCATTCTTGCTAATAATGAAAAAAAGGATGAGCAGTTATATTCAATAGCAGATTACGAAAAGGCAATGATTGAGTTCCGTTCTTGTGAATGTGATGATGTGATAAATATAACAGAACACATTTCTGTAAAATTTATACAGAATCAACATATAGCAGGTGCAGCCATGATATTTATTTGTATTTCATATGAAAATGAAAGATGCATAAAACTGCTTTTTTCAGGTGATGTAAATAATACTCATGCTTTTTCAACAAAACACACAACATTACCAAGTTGGCTTAAGGAAACAGAGCTTTCAATGCTGATGTGTGAATCAACATATGGTGCAAGAAAAAAAGTACCTAACGAGAATGGAAAGTTTAAACGCGAAATTGAGGAGTTTTCTAAAGAAGATAAGACAATACTAATTCCAGCATTTTCTTTTGGAAGATTTCAAAATATCCTACTTTGTTTAAAAGAGCTTCAAGATGAGGGAAAATTATCCTTAAATATTCCCATCTATATAGATGGAAAATTAGGAATAGATATTACCGCAATCTGGGCAAAATTAGAAACAGTTGAACTAAAAGACTTCATACCTACTGATGTTCAAATTGTTCAGGACAAAAAAATATTAATGGCGGATAAAAATCCAAAGATAATAGTGACAACATCTGGTATGGGAAATTTTGGTCCTGCTAGAGAATATCTAGTGCATTACATTGAAGATGATAATGCTGTGATATATTTAACAGGATACTCATCGCAAGGTACAGCATCGAGAACAGTATTAGAAGGGGCTTACGATGAAGAGTTACAAGTAAATGGAATTATATGCCGTAAAAAGGCAACAGTAACATTTACTGGGGAATTTTCATCACATGCTAAAAAAAACGAATTAATTGAATATATAAGAAGCTTTGCCAAAGTGAATTGTTTATTACTAAATCATGGAGAGGTTGAACAAAAAATAAGTCTAGCTAATTCTTATAAAGAATCGTATAAGACGAATATTAAAACAATTGGCATTATTGACGGTAAAACGGTTTATAGAATTAATTCATACGGTTTTGTTAAAAGTTATCAAATGTTCTAAATTTTAAGAGCAACAATTATTGTTGCTCTTTTCGATTGAATATATATACATAATATGGTAAAATATACAAAAGTGCTAATATGCAAAATGTTGAAAGAAGGTATAATTATGATTATAGACCTAAAAGGACTTGAAGATTTCAATTATAACATGAACTCTTCATATGCTTATGTGAAAAATAATACTCTTTATTTTAAAGGTAATGTTTCCTTTGAAAAAGTTATGATTGCATTAGCATATCATAAGTATGAGAGTAAATGTTGGTATTGTGGTCGAGACTTTAGTAAAAAAGTTAAGAAAACCATTGACCATAAATATCCAGTAGTTTATGGAGGAGTGACTATACTCGAAAATTTGGTGCCTTGTTGCTCTTGTTGCAATGAAGAGAAAAGTAATTTAACGGAAAAACAATATAAGGAATGGAAAATTTTAGATTCAAGTAAACAAGAGGAATTTCGTTATACTTGTATAGGTAAAAATGAAAGGCGAAGACTACTGGAAGGTAGTATTCTTCCAAAAAAATGGTTTGAAAGAAAATCTAGCACAATTTTAGCACCAATAAACTTTGATGCTATTATTTGCGGAAAAAAACATGATAATGCTAAAAGATTCTATTGGAGAACCGGTAAGCTTGAAAATCCAGTGATAATCTCTCGGAATGGAATCGTATTAGACGGTTTTATTAGTTTGTTTGTCGGCAAAGAGCTCGGGATAAAAAAAATTCCGACAATAAGGCTTGAAAATGTTATTGTTGAATGTTAAACATAGACACTTAAAATAAAATGAGATTTAAGTTATATTTTGATTTAAATCTCATTTTATTTTATATTTTAATACAATAACCATATATTGCAAATTTTGTGTGAATATTATTGACTTTGGCTGAAAATAGAAATACAATAGCGAGGAATTGGTAATAATATTACTATAAATAATCAAAGGAGGAATGAAATATGCCATTAGTAACAACTAAGGATATGTTTGAAAAATCAATGAAAGAGCACTTTGCAATAGGAGCTTTTAATGTAAATAATATGGAGATTATACAAGGAATAGTAGATGCAGCAGCTGAACAAAATTCACCTGTAATATTACAAGCATCATCAAGTGCAATGAAATATGCAAGAGTACCATACTTAAAAAAGATGATTGAAGCTGCACTTGAAGAGCATGATATTCCAGTAGCATTACATTTAGATCATGGTCCAGATTTTGAAACTTGTAAAATGTGTATAGATAATGGTTTTACATCAGTTATGATTGATGGATCAAAATATGATTTTGAAGAAAATGTAGCTTTAACTAAAAAGGTTGTAGATTATGCTCATAGCCATGGAGTAGTAGTCGAAGCAGAGCTTGGAAAACTTGCGGGAATTGAAGATGATGTAAATGTATCAGCATCAGATGCAATGTACACAGATCCAGAGCAAGCTAAAGAATTTGTAGAAAGAACAGGATGTGATTCATTAGCAATAGCTATTGGAACAAGCCATGGAGCATATAAATTCAAGGGAGAAGCTAAACTTCGTTTTGATATTTTAGCTAAAGTAAAAGAATTAATACCAAATACACCAATAGTTTTACATGGTGCATCAACAGTTATACCAGAATTTGTTGAACAATGTAATAAATACGGAGGAAATATACCAGGAGCAAAAGGTGTTCCAGATGAGATGTTACATGAAGCTAGTTTATCAGGAGTATCTAAAATAAATGTAGATACAGACTTAAGATTAGCCATGACAGGAGCAATAAGAGAAATATTTGCAGAAGATCCATCAGTATTTGATCCTCGTAAATATTTAGGATCTGCAAGATCTCAAATAAAAGATATAGTAGAGCATAAAATAAGAGATGTTTTTGGCTCTTCAAATAAAGCATAGATTAAGAGGGAATGATTTTATTAAAACTAAATAATTATCTTTAATAAAAATTCATTCCTTCTAAACTTATTAATGAAATGGAAGGAATGAATACTAATTATGGGAAAATTAATTGCAAAAAATCCAAATGCTAGGCATAACTATACTATTGAAGATACAATAGAAACAGTAATAGTTTTAGCTGGAACTGAAATAAAATCAATAAGAAATGGAAAAGTAAATTTAAAGGATAGTTATGCTGTAATAAAAGATGGTGAAGTATACATATGCTCTATGCATATAAGCCCATATGAGCAAGGAAATATTTTTAATAAAGATCCATTAAGAGATAGAAAGCTATTGTTAAACAGAGGCGAAATAAATAAATTATATGGAAAAATTAAACAAAAAGGATATTCACTAGTACCAATTAGTTTGTATTTTAAAGGAGATAAAGTTAAAGTAGAGCTAGGTATAGGAAAAGGCAAAAAATTATATGATAAACGTGAGGATATAGCTAAAAAAGATGCCGAAAGAAGAATGTTAAGGGCTAAAATGGAAAAAAGCTATTAAATACAAAAATGATGTGTAAATTAAGAATAAAATTTGTTCTTATTTTACACATCATTTTTTGTATAATAGAAATTTATATTATTAAAATATGTCTTCTATTATAAAAAAATACTATTTAACTAGTCATGTCTATCATTATTTTTAGAATGAGCTATAAAATACCAAAACAAAGCAATAATTGCAATTGCCACAACAGCAACTATAATCCAAGACCATGTTTCTACACCTAATCCATTAGTTGCATTTGCTGTATCTGTTGATGTTCTTCTGGCAGTGTAATTCGCATCAGTTCCCATATTATTTGCTGTATTCTGAGCTTTTTCAGTTATAGTATTTCCACCTTTTTCTATCATATTTGTAGTACCTTTTATACCATTAGCAACATCTTTTGCGGCATTTTCAACAGTATTTTCTGCACCACCTATAACATTTTTCACATTATTTGACATATCTTTCATTGATTCATTATTAGGTGCTGCGTATGATGGAATACAAAGAATAGATAGTGCAAATAATATAAATGTAATAGAAAATATTATTTTCTTCATAACATCCTCCTTTAGTATTATTAAGCAATAATTAAATCAAGTTTGTGATTTAATTTTGTGAGATATAAAATTAATCTCATTTCTGCTTGATATTAGTATTTTACTAAAAAGATAAAATATACATTGAAAAAAAAATACAAAAAAGAGAATATAAAAAAATAATGTTATTTTGGTTCAATAAATTAAAAATCATTGAAATACGTTTGGAAATTCAATGATTTTCGTTTTTTTATTTATTTTTTTAATTTGGTTAAAATTGCAATAGCAAGTAAAATTATAACTATTCCAACAGCGATTAATAATATGTTAATTATATTTCCAATAGATAAGAAACTACTATCTGCTGATGATGTAGAGCTCACTGTTGTTGTAATTTGTCCTCCAGAAGTCTGATTAGTTGTGTTCGTTGCAACAGTAGTATTTGTTTCATCTGTTGTGTTTGTAGCAAATGAACAATTACTAGATGTGAGTATCAAAAATGTTGAAATTATTGCAATAATAACAAATTTTACAGTATTTTTCATAAATTACCTCCCAATTTAGACATTATGATATAATCATAGCATAAATTAATAAAGAAAGTCTATATATAAAATAAAGATTTTGAAAAATAATATTATAAAAATTATTATTGACTAATAAAAACACAAATACTATAATAACCATATATTACGAGGAGGTAGAACACATGAGAAAATATTTTGGAACAGATGGAATTAGAAGAATAGCTAATACAGAGCTTACACCAGAGCTTGTATACAAAGTAGCAAAAGCTGGAGCATATGTATTATCAAAACATACAGATCATGCACCAACAATTTTTATAGGAAGAGATACTCGTATATCTGGAACATTAATTGAAAGTGCAATGATTGCAGGTTTTTTAAGTTATGGAGCTAATGTTAAAATTTTAGGGGTTATGCCAACACCTGCTGTTGCATATTTAACTAAAAGATTTAAAGCTGATGCAAGTGTTGTTATATCAGCTTCACATAATACTTTTGAATTTAATGGAGTTAAATATTTCAGTAATAAAGGAATGAAAATTCCTGATGAATTAGAAGAAGAAATTGAAGAAATAATGGATTCTGGAAAGATTGAGGAACTTACAGCTGTTAATGAAAAAATAGGTGTTTCTGAAATTAGAACAGATTTATTAGATGAATATATTTATTTCTTTAGAAAGAATTTTGAAGAAGAGCTTGAGGTTTTAAATAAGGAAAATTTTGTAGTTGCTATTGATACAGCAAATGGAGCTACATCAGTTGTAGCAGATAAAGTTTTCAATGTTTTAGGTATAAAACATCATATTTTAAATGATAAACCTGATGGAATTAATATTAATGAAAATTGTGGTTCAACACATCTTGGTATGTTAAAGGATTATGTTGTAAAAAATAAATGTAGCATAGGAATTGCATATGATGGTGACGGAGATAGATGTTTAGCTGTTGATGAAAATGGAAATGAAATAGATGGAGATAAGATTTTAGCAGTTTTATCAAACTATTTGAAGAAAAAAGGAAAATTAAATAAAAATACATTAGTTGCAACTGTAATGAGTAATTTAGGTTTAAATAAATATGCCAAAGAAAATGATTTAAACTTTGTTCAAACCAAAGTTGGAGATAGATATGTACTAGAAGAAATGCTAAAAAACGGATATAATTTAGGAGGAGAACAATCAGGTCATGTTATATATTTAGATTATAATCCAACAGGTGATGGAATATTAACCTCTTTAATGTTAATAAGAGCAATATTAGAAGAAGGTAAAAAAACATCAGAAGTTACAAGCATAATGAAAGCATATCCACAAGTATTGATAAATGCGAAGGTTTCATCAGATAAAAAATACGACTTTGATAAAGATGATGAAATAAAAGCTGAAATTGAAAAATTAGAGCATGAATTTGATGGAAATGGTAGAGTTTTAATAAGAGCCTCTGGAACAGAGCCATTAGTAAGGGTTATGATAGAAGGAGAAAATCAAGATTACATAAAACAAAAGGCTCAAAATTTAGCTGATTTAATTCAAAAAAAATTAGGATAAGAAGATAGTAAAATACTAATATCAAGCAGAAATAAGATTAATTTGAATAATTAAAGTGTATAAAGAAAAAGCAAAAAGGTTTAGATTTTTGAAATCTAAACCTTTTTTCGTAAAAGAAAGTTCTATTATTGTTCTTATTCAACAGTATAACCTTCACTTTCAAAATCTTCTTTCATTCTTTTATATGAAGAATCAAATTTTTCATCACCAACTATTTTACTGAATGAGTCAGAATTTAGTGTCATTATCGCTTTATTTCCGTCTTGTTTTATATCAATGTCATACATATTTTTGAAACTGCTAACATATGCTTCTGCAATTTTTTCTTCAGAAAATGTTAATTCCCAAACAATTTTATCAGCTTTATTGCCTTTAAAAGTGACTTCAATTCTTTCGTCATAATTCATATTAGAAATAGTTGAAGTTTTAGTTGCTATTATTTTTTTGTTTCCACATCCTGTTAAAGTTATGAGAACACAGAAAATAATAGCTAAAAATAATATACTTTTTTTTGTTTTTTTCATTAGTACACCCCCCTTTTACAAAATATTATATATTTAAAAATTATTAATGTCTAGTTTTTTATAAAATTTAATGTAAATAAAGTTATAAAATATAAGTAAAAAGGTCAATGATTTTCTTGACTAAAATTTCCTATGATTATATAATCATAAGGAATTTTAATAGTAAAAGGAGATGCTTAAGTTAATGAATAATAACAAGAAATTTTACATAACTACACCAATATATTATCCAAGTGGCAAATTTCATATAGGAACAGCATATGCAACAACTTTGACAGATTGTATAAGAAGATATAAAAGTACTAGAGGATATGATACATATATGCTAACAGGTCTTGATGAACATGGTCAAAAAGTTCAAACAGTTGCAGAAAAAAGAGGTTTAACACCTCAAGAGCATGTAGATGAAATGGCAGCTGAAGCAAAAAAATTATGGGAATTAATGGATATTGGCTATAATGATTTTATCAGAACAACTGATGAAAGACATATTAAAGCAGTACAAAAAATAGTAGAAATATTCTTAAAAAATGGTGATATTTACAAGGGAACTTATGAAGGATGGTATTGTATGCCTTGTGAAAACTACTTTACAGAAACTCAATTAGTAGATGGAAAATGTCCTGATTGTGGTAGAGCAGTGACAAAAATGCAAGAAGAATCATATTTTTTTAATATGAAAAAATATGAAAGTTGGCTAAAAGAGTTTTATAATGAAAATCCACATTTTATAGAGCCTGAATCAAGAAAAAATGAAATATTTAATAATTTTATAAATCCTGGACTTGAAGATTTATGTATAAGTCGTACAACATTTGATTGGGGAATTCCAATGCCAAATGATCCAAAACATGTGTTATATGTATGGCTTGATGCTCTAACAAACTATATTACAGCATTAGGATATATGTCAGATGATGATTCTTTATTTAAAAAATATTGGCCAGCAGATTTACATGTTGTAGGAAAAGAGATAATAAGATTCCATGGAATATATTGGCCTATCTTTTTGCATGCTTTAGGATTAGAGCTTCCAAAACAAATATATGCACATAGTTGGATTGTAATGAAAGATGGAAAAATGTCAAAATCTGTCGGAAATGTAATATATCCAGAAACTTTAATTGAAAGATATGGATTAGATGCAACAAAGTATTATTTATTAAAATTAATGAACTTTGCACAAGATTCAATGTTTACACCAGAAGATTTTGTTGAAAGATTTAATTCAGATTTAGCAAATGATTTAGGAAATTTACTAAATAGAACAATAGGAATGATGAATAAATATTATGGTGGAGTTATTCCAACTGATATAACTACAAGAACTGATTTTGATGATGATTTAGAAAAATATATTACATCTCAAATAGAAAAAATAGAAAATTGTATGGATACATATCATGTAAGCAATGCTTTAACTGAACTATGGTCAATTATTTCTAGATCTAATAAATATATAGATGAAACAGCTCCATGGGCTCTTGCAAAAGCAGAGGATGTTGAAAAAGAAAAATTAAAATCTGTTATGAATCATTTAGCAGAAAGTTTAAGAAGAATTGCAATTTTATTAACACCATTTATGCCAGAAACATCAACAAAAATATTAAATCAACTAGGAATTGATTCATCTAAAAAAGAGTGGGATTTTGCAAAGTTATCATGTGAGATTAAACAAGGTACAAAGGTTATTGAAAAAGGTGAGCCACTATTTGTTAGACTTGAAAAAGAAGAAGAAATAGAATATATAAAAAATGCAATGCATACATAAGAAAAATAAATTTACAATAAAAGTGGAGGAATATATATATGGCAAATTCAAAAATTATTGTTGTTGAGGGTGCTCAAGGTGCAGGAAAAACTACAATAACAGATTATTTAAGAAATAGTGTAAAACATACAAATTTGTATAGATTAAGTGGAATAAGTGATAGTACAATAACAGGTTTAGAAAAATCAAAAAAAATGTATGAAGACTTAAATGAGTACATAAAAAAAATGGAGAATTTAAATATTAATTTATTGTTTGATAGAACATTTTTTTCAGAGGAAAACTATTGTAGATTAGGTTTTAAAGAGTATTCTTTTACAGAAACATATAATCAATTATTATCTGATTTTAGTAAATTAGATTTTGATATATATTATATAACTTTATATTTAAAAGATGAGTCTTTATTTGAAGAGCGATTAAAAAGAGATGGTAAGGTTGAACCTGCATATGCAAAATTTAGTGCTAAAAGCAGTATAGATCAACAACGAACATATTTGGAAATGGCAGATGAAATAATTGAAAAATATCCAAATATCCATGTTTATAAAATTGAAAATAGTAAGTCATTAGATGAAACAAAAGAAGAGCTAAAGAAAATATTAGAATTTTAAAAATCATTAAATAATAATTACATAAGAAAGATGAGGAAAATACAATGGAAATAATGAAACCTAACTTAGATGGAATTACTGAATGTAATACGATTAAAGGGGTAATTAGAGAAGCAAAAATACGAGATATGGATGTTGCCTATTGTTTATTTAATAAATGTTATGAGGCAAATGTTGAAACAGATAGGCTAGAATTTAGCTCTTGTGAATTTAAAGATTGTATATGTTTAAATAGTAAATTTGAAAAAGTATATTTTACTGATGTTTTATTTGAAAATTGTGATTTTTCAAATACTATGTTTTACGAATGTAATTTTGTAAGAGCTACTTTCAAAAATTGCAAACTAGTTGGTTCAAATTTCTGTAATGTTAATATGTATAATATTTTATTTGATAATTCAAATATTTCATATGCTAATTTATCATTGGGAACATATAAAGAAGTATGTTTTTTCGAGTCTAAATTATCAAATACAAATATTCAAGAGCTAATTTTAAAAGATGTTGAATTTAAAAATTCTAATCTTATTGCAGCACAACTTTGTAGAACAAATTTAAATAATATTGATTTTTCAACATGTGATATTACTGGAGTGGCTATTTCACAAGAGTATATTAAGGGAATGCATGTTAATGAAATGCAAGCTTTGGAGTTATCAAAGTTATTAGGGATTGTAGTAGTGTAAGTCTTGAATTTTTTACAAAATCTTTATATAATGTTAGAAAAATATGAAAGGAGCAATTTAAAATGTCTTTTATCGAAGATATGAAAAATAGGGCAAAAAAGAATATAAAAACAATAGTTTTGCCTGAAGGTAATGATATTAGAACTATTAAAGCTGTTGAAAAAGTTTTAAATGAAAAATTTGCTGATGTCATTGTTTTAGGTAATGAAGATGATATATTAAAAATGGCAAATGATAATAATATACATATAGATGGGGTTAAAATAGTAAATCCTGAGAAAGATTATAGATATGATAAATTAGTAAATGAATTTTATGAATTAAGAAAAGCAAAAGGAATGACTATTGAAAAAGCACAAGAGCTAATGAAAGATGAAACTTATTTTGGTATGATGATGGTAAAACTTGGATTTGCTGATGGATTAGTTTCAGGAGCATGTCATTCTACTTCAAATACATTAAGACCTGCACTTCAAATTTTAAAAACTGCACCAGGAACAAAACTTGTTTCTGCATTTTTTGTAATGTGTGTTCCTGATTGTGAATATGGTGAAAATGGAATATTTATTTTTTCAGATAGTGGTCTTAATGAATATCCTGATGCTGATAGTTTATCAGAAATAGCTATATCATCTGCGGAAAGCTTTAGACAATTAGTAGGAAAAGAGCCAAAAGTAGCTATGCTTTCATATTCTACATATGGTAGTGCATCTTCTCCGCTTACTGAAAAGGTTGTAGATGCAACAAAACTTTTAAAAGAAAAAGCTCCTGATTTAATATGTGATGGAGAGCTACAATTAGATGCAGCAATTATACCAGAAATAGCTGCAAGCAAAGCTCCTAAAAGTCCTGTTGCAGGAAAAGCAAATACATTAATATTTCCTGATTTAGATGCAGGAAATATTGGTTATAAATTAGTGCAAAGACTAGCAAAAGCTGAAGCATATGGACCATTATGCCAAGGTATTGCAAAACCTGTTAATGATTTATCAAGAGGATGCTCTAGTGATGATATAGTTGGTGTAATAGCAATAACAGCAGTACAAGCACAATAAAAATATAATAATTAAAGGAGGCAATATGAAAATTCTAGTATTAAATAGTGGAAGTTCATCACTTAAATATCAATTAATAAATATGGATACTGAAGAAGTTTTAGCAAAAGGAAACTTTGAAAGAATTGGGCAAAATAATTCTTTTTTAACACATAAAGTTGGAGATGAAAAACATAAGTTTGAAAAACCTGTTTCAAGTCACGAAAAGGCAATTAAATTTGTTCTAAAAAAACTTCAAAGTAGTGTATATGGTGTTATTAAATCTCCAGATGAAATTTATGCGATAGGTCATAGAATTGTTCATGGCGGAGAAAAATTTACAAAACCAGTTATTATAGATGATGAAGTAATGAGAGGAATTGAAGAATGTATTGAACTTGCTCCTCTTCATAATCCTGCTGCAATTTTAGGAATTAAAGCTTGCCAAGCAGTAATGCCAGGTAAAAAAAATGTTGCAGTTTTTGATACAGCTTTTCATCAAACTATTCCAGAAGAAAGCTATATATATCCAATACCATATAAATATTATGAAAAATATAAAATTCGTAGATATGGATTTCATGGTACATCACATGAGTATGTAGCTAATAGAGCTGCTGAAATGCTAGGTGAAGATATTAAGAATTTAAAAATTGTTAATTGCCATTTAGGTCAAGGCGCTAGTGTATGTGCAATAAAATATGGAAAGTCTGTTGATACGAGTATGGGATTTACTCCACTTGCTGGAATTCCAATGGGAACTAGATCAGGAGATTTAGATCCATCTGTTGTTACTTTTATTGCAAAATTTAGAAATCATACACCTGATGAAATGGATGAAATATTAAATAAAAAATCAGGAGTATATGGAATTTCTGAAGTTTCAGTAGATTTTAGAGATATTGAAGCAGAAGCAAAAGATGGCGACAAAAATGCACAAATGGCTCTTGATAATTTTGCTTATAATGTTGCTCAATTTGTTGCTAAATATGCTGTTTCAATGGGAGGAATTGATGTTCTTACATTTACAGCTGGTGTTGGAGAAAAAGCACCAATATCAAGAAAACAAATTTGTGATTATTTAAAATTTATTGGAGTAGAGCTAGATTATGAAAAGAATAATTTAAGAAATCAAGAAGCTGAAATATCTAGTGAAAATTCAAAAGTAAAAATACTTGTTGTTCCTACTAATGAGGAGCTTTTAATAGCAAGAGCAACAAAAGAGCTAACTAAATAATATATATTAAAATAATTTTAGAAAATATAAAGAAAGGTAAGTATAATAAGCAGAATTTGTAATATAGAATATATGCTGTTATACAAGGAAGTTATAAAATGAAAATATTAGTTTTAAATTGTGGAAGTTCATCACTTAAATATCAATTAATTGATATGGAAAATGAAAATGTTATTGCAAAAGGAAATTATGAGAGAATAGGAATTGATAAGTCATTTATTACACATAAAGTTAATGGTGAAAAATATGTAATTGAAAATCCAGCTCCAACACATAAAGAAGCTTTAGAGTTTGTAATAAAACAATTAACTGAAACTGAATATGCTGTTATAAATGGATTAGATGAAATAAGTGCAATAGGACATAGAATAGTTCACGGAGGAGAAAAGTTTACAAAAACAGTTCTAGTAACAGATGAAGTTGTTGAAGGAATAAAAGAATGTGCTGATTTAGCACCAGTACATAATCCAGCAGCTGTAATGGGAATTGAAGCTTGTAGAAATTTAATGCCAGATAAGCCAAATGCAGTAGTATTTGATACAGCTTTTCATCAAACAATAGCAGAAGAAAGATTTTTATATCCAATTCCATATCACTATTATAGAGATTATAAAGTTCGTAAATATGGATTCCATGGTACATCACATTCATATGTATCAAAAAGAGCTGCTGAAGTTATGAATAAACCATTAGAAAGTTTAAAAACAATAGTTTGTCACATTGGTCAAGGTGCAAGTTTATGTGCTGTTGATGGTGGTAAATCAGTTGATACAAGTATGGGACTTACACCACTTGGAGGAATTATGATGTGTGCTAGAAGTGGCGATTTAGATCCTTCAATAGTTACATTTTTAATGAAAAAGGAAAACCTATCTCCAGATGAAATGGATAAAATTTTAAATAAAGAATCTGGATTACTTGGAATTTCTGGAGTATCTTCAGATGTTAGAGATGTTGAAGCAGAAGCAGCAAATGGAAACGAAAGAGCAGCTCTAGCATTAAAAGCATATGATTTAAATATAGCTCAATACATAGCTAAATATGGAGTTTCAATGGGGGGAATTGATGCAATAGTATTTACAGCTGGTGTTGGTGAAAATCAAAAAAATAGAAGAGCTGGAATATGCAAAAATCTTGAATTTTTAGGTGTTAAATTAGATGAAAGCAAAAATGAAGTAAAAGGTGAAGAAGCCGAAATATCTACACCAGATTCTAAAATAAAAGTTTATGTAATACCTACAAATGAAGAGCTAGTAATTGCTAGAGAAACTTTAGATTTAATTAAATAAAATTAAAAGAGGGCTGTAAAAATAACATTATTGAAGCCTAATATAGCAAAAATCATTGAAAATACGTTCGTAATTCAATGATTTTTGGCATTTTGAAAGGATATGATGATGGAAGAAAAGTTACAAGAGCTATTTAAAGAATGTGTATATGAACTAAAAAGTATTGGAATTAATATACTTGAAAACGAAAATATTGGTTTTATAGATATATCACTTGCAAAAAGAAATGCCAAAAGATATGGTTGTTGTAAACATGAAAAACCAGATGAAAATTTTAAAGTTATTACAAGGAAAGGTAATAAAAAATATATTTCTTATGAGAGATTTTTTATAAATCATATTGAAATAAGTAAATGGGTTCTTGATTTAAATGATAAAATAATAAAAAATACAATTATGCATGAAATTATTCATTGTTTTCCATTATGTAATAATCATGGACCGGAATTTAAAAAATATGCTAGTTATATTAATACTAAATTGGGATATGAAATTTCTAGAACAGGTAATAAAAGTGAAGATTATAGAAAAAGTAATTTAAATTATACAAAAGATGAAGAGGAATATAATTATAAACTCAAGTGTAAATCTTGTAATCAATTAATATTTAGAAAGAGATTTAATATTAAAAAAATACATCAATATAGATGTGCAAAATGTAATGGTCTGTTGACGG
>CAKPKU010000040.1 GCA_934167365.1 uncultured Clostridia bacterium | reverse complement strand
TTATCCACAGTTGTGGACATTTATCAACATATGTGGATAAAATTGTGGATAACTTTCAAACCTTTAATTTTGGAAGGGTTGAAAATGATGCAAAATGAATTAAATGAACTTTTAACAAAAGCAAAAGAACTTTTAAAAGACGAAACAACAAGAATATCCTATGAAACATGGATAAAAAATCTAGAAATTCAAAGCTTTGAAAATGATACTATCGTGCTAGTAGCTTCTTCTAGCTTTCAAAAGGAATCAATTCACGCTAGATATCATGATTTATTAACAAATACATTTAATTTTATCACAAATAAGGATTGTACGGTAAATATAATTTCAAAGGATGACTTACAAGAAGAACAAAGCACTGGATTTACTAATGATTCAAACTTTGGATATTCTAATACGACATTAAATCCTAAATATACATTTGATACTTTTGTAGTTGGTAATAATAATAGATTCGCCCATGCTGCTGCACTAGCTGTTGCAGAGGCTCCAGCAACATCTTACAATCCATTGTTTATTTATGGTGGTGTTGGACTTGGAAAAACACACTTAATGCACGCAATTGGTAACTCAATCCTAAGAAAAAACAAAAGTTCAAATATCTTATATGTAACATCTGAAAAATTCACAAATCAACTTATTAATTCAATAAAAGATAACACAAGTGCCCAATTTAGAGATAAATATAGAAATATTGATGTTCTATTAATTGATGATATTCAATTTATTGCTGGTAAGGAAAGAATTCAAGAGGAATTCTTCCACACATTTAACACACTTCATGAAAGCGGTAAACAAATTATATTATCAAGTGATCGTCCTCCAAAGGATATAACATTATTAGAAGATCGACTAAAATCTCGTTTTGAATGGGGTCTTATTGCTGATATTTCTAATCCTGATTATGAAACTCGTTTAGCTATTTTAAGAAAAAAAGCCCAATTAGATAATATTATAATAGATGATGAAATTCTTTCAAATATTGCAACTCGAATAGATTCTAACATAAGAGAGCTTGAAGGAACTTTAAATAGACTTATAGCTACATCATCTTTAACTAATAGTCCTATAACAGTTGAAATGGCAGAAAGAGCTATAAATGATATAGTTGCTCAACAGGATAAAGTTATATCACCAGAATTTATTCAAGAAACTGTTGCTAAATATTTTAATATTAATGCAAAAGATTTAAAGGGTTCAAAACGTTCAAATGATATAGCATTTCCAAGACAAATTGCAATGTATTTATGTAGAAATGTTGCTCAAATGTCTCTTCCTCAAATAGGCAAAGATTTTGGAAAAAGAGATCATACTACTGTTATGCATGCATGTAATAAAATTGAAAATGAAATTAAAGAAAATCAAAATACTAGGTTAATTGTGGAAAGTGTGAAAAACATTTTACTTGCCGATAAGTAGTTAGTATATCAATAAAAACTTAATTTTTTTACTAAGTTTTCCACAGCCCAAATTAATAAAAAATTTGACAGCAATCTTTCTCTACGGAAGTGATTGAGAAGATATCCACAGGGGGGTTGTGGATAACCTGTGGATAACCTGTGGATAACTTAATTATCCACAATTCGATTTTTTAACTGTGGATAACTTCTAGTTTTTTCCACAGAAATATCAACATCTCAATCGCTAGGGAAATCAATTATACACATAGTTATCCACATAATCCACAGGACCTACTACTACTACTACTATATATATTTATTTTATTTATAAAAAGGAGACGTGAAAATGAAAATCATTTGTGAAAAAGAAAAAATAATAAAAGCTCTTAATTCCGTAACTAAAGCTGTAGCATCTAAAGCTACCAAACCGATTTTAGAAGGTATTCTTATTCAAACAAATAATACAGAGCTAAAATTAACTACATATGATTTAGAAATTGGAATTGAATATATTATTAATTGTGAGGTTAAAGAAGAAGGAGCAATTGTTGTAAATGCTACAATGTTTAGTGAAATTATTAGAAAATTACCTAATACTGATATAACAATATATGTTAATGAAAATAATTTGTTAGTTATAGAATGTGAAGGTTCTTTATATAAATTAGCTACAATGAATCCAACTGAATTTCCAGAACTTCCACAAATAAATATAGAAAATTCAATAGAAATTGAGCAAAATACTTTAAAAGAAATGATTAGAAAAACGATTTTTGCTGTAAGTATGGAAGATAATAGACCAATATTTACTGGATGTTTATTTGAAATAATAAATAATAAATTAAATGTAGTTGCTGTTGATGGATTTAGATTAGCTTGGAAAAGTAAATTTTTACAAAAAAAGGCAAATAATTTTAATGCTGTAATACCAGGAAGAATCTTAAATGAAATAAATAAAATATTAGCTGATTCTATAGATACAATAAAAATTGGTGTAGCTAAAAATCAAGCTTTATTTGAGTTAGAAAATTGTAAAATAGTTACTAGATTATTGGATGGGGAATTTTTAAATTATTCGAGTGTTATACCTGAAACATGGGAAACAAGAGTTAGAGTAAATAAGTCAGCATTACAAAATTGTTTTGAAAGAATTTCATTAATTTCTTCTTCAAGTATGGAGAAAGAAAAAAAATATCCTGTTAAAATTTCAATTGATATAGGAAAAATAATAATTTCTTGTACAAATCAAACAGGTGATGCTAAAGAAGAAATGTTTGTTTCAACAGAAGGAAAAAATTTAGAGGCAGGATTTAATCCAAAATATTTTTTAGATGCTTGTAGATCTATTGATGATGAAGAGATTTTTTTAGATTTTGGAACAAGTATTTCTCCTTGTATAATTAGACCAGTTAATGATGGAGATTATATTTATATGATTTTACCAATTAGAATGAAAGAATAAAATAGTTTTCCACAAAAGAGGTACAATATGTTGATAACTAATTTGAAAATTAAAAATTTTAGAAATTATAAAGAGCTAAATATTAATTTTAATAATAATATTAATATTTTTTATGGAAATAATGCTCAAGGAAAAACAAATATTATTGAATCAATTTTTTTTAGTGCTATTGGGAAATCCTTTAGAACTAATAAAGATAAAGAGCTAATTAAATTTGGAGAAGATTTTTTTAAAATTGAAACCTTATATAAAAAAAATGATAGAGATGGAAGTATAAATATTGAGGTCTCTGATAAAAAAAATATTTTTTTGAATGGAGTAAAAGCAAAAAAATTAAGTGAATTACTTGGTAAAATAAATGTGGTAATATTTACTCCAGATGATATAAATATTTTAAAAAATGGACCAAAGGGAAGAAGACGTTTTTTAGATATTATGATAGGTCAATTACGACCAAATTATATTTATTATTTAAATATGTATAATAAAATTTTAGAGCAGAGAAATACATATTTAAAACAAATAAAATTTGAAAAAAAAGATCCAAAACTATTGGAATTATGGGATTTAAAATTAACTGAATATTCAGAAAAAATATTTAATTACAGATTATATTTTATTGAAAAAATAAAAAATAAAATAGTAGATATTCATAAAAATATTACAAAAAATAATGAGGAAATTTATTTAGAATATATTTCTGATTTTTCAAGTAAAGAAGATTTTTATTCAAAATTATTAGAATATAGAAATATTGATATTGCTAGAGGTAATACATCCAAAGGTGTACATAGAGATGATTTTATTGTATATTTAAATAAAAATAATGTGAGTACATATGGATCTCAGGGGCAGAATAGAACTGTGGTATTATCTTTAAAAATGTCAGAATTACAGGTTATTAAAGATGAAATAGGTGAAAATCCAATTTTATTGTTGGATGATTTTATGTCAGAGCTTGATAATGAGCGCAGAAAAAATTTTTTAAGCAATATTAGGGATACACAGGTTATAATAACTTGTACTGAAAAATTAGATATTGAAAGTTTAGATTATTATATGTATAATGTCATAAATGGTGAAATTTTTTTCAAAAATAAATAAAAAATATTTCATTAAGACATGGTAATATGCATTTTATATAAATAATATATAATTTTATTACAACAGAAAGGATTGAGAATTAATGGAAAAGTTTGAACATGAATATGGTGCAGAGCAGATACAAGTACTAGAGGGTCTTGAGGCAGTAAGAAAAAGACCTGGTATGTATATTGGAAGTGTTTCAATAAGGGGTTTACATCATTTAGTATATGAGATTGTTGACAACTGTGTTGATGAAGCTCTAGCTGGATATTGTACTCATATTGAAGTTGTTATAGAGCCAGGAAATATAATATCTGTTTCTGATAACGGAAGAGGTATACCAGTTGATATACATCCAAAAACTAAAATTTCAGCAGCTGAAACGGTATATACAGTATTGCATGCTGGAGGAAAATTTGGTGGAGATAGTGGATATAAAGTTTCTGGAGGTTTACATGGTGTTGGTGCATCTGTTGTTAATGCGTTATCTGAATGGACAGAGGTAACCATTCAAAGAGATGGTGGATTATATCAAATGAAATTTCAAAGAGGAAAAACTGTAGAAAAACTTACTAAAATAGGGGAATCAAAGCAAACCGGAACAAAGGTAAGATTTTTAGCTGATGATACAATTTTTGAAACATTAGAATATGATTTTGGAACACTAGAGGAACGCTTTAGAGAAATGGCATTTTTAACAAAGGGACTATATATTTCTATCGAAGATAAAAGAGGTGAAGAGCCTAAAAAATCAGAATTTTGTTATGAGGGAGGTTTAGTATCTTTTGTTGAATACTTAAACCAAAACAAAGAAAAATTGCATAAAACACCAATATATATTGATAAACAAGATGGAGAAGTTCCTGTCGAAATTGCCTTTCAATATACAACATCATATTCTGAAAATATTTATACTTTTGTTAATAATATTAATACAGTTGAAGGTGGAACACACCTAGAGGGATTTAAGAGAGCATTAACGAAGTCATTTAATGATTACGCAAAATCACATAATATTTTAAAAGAAAAAGATGGAAATTTACAAGGAGAGGATATAAGAGAGGGAATAACTGCGGTAGTTTCTGTAAAAGTAAAAGAGCCTCAATTTGAAGGTCAGACTAAAACAAAACTTGGAAATAGTAATGTTACAGGAATTGTTCAAAGTTTAGTTAATGAAGCTTTATCAAATTTCTTGGAAGAAAATCCAGCTGTTTCTAAAGCAATATTAGAAAAGTGTGTTAGTGCTTCAAGAGCAAGAGAAGCAGCGAGAAAAGCTAGAGAACTTGTTAGAAGAAAAACAGCTCTTGAAACAACTACTCTACCAGGTAAATTGGCTGATTGTAGTAGTAAAAATGCAGAAGAATGTGAAGTATATATAGTCGAAGGAGATTCTGCTGGAGGTAGTGCTAAACAAGGAAGAGATAGAAGATATCAAGCAATATTACCTTTATGGGGAAAAATGCTTAATGTAGAAAAAGCAAGAGCTGATAAGATATACGGAAATGAAAAACTAAATCCAGTAATTGTAGCAGTAGGTGCTGGAATTGGTCCAGAATTTGACATATCAAAAATTAGATATGGTAAAGTCATAATAATGGCCGATGCCGATGTTGATGGTGCACACATTAGAACTTTATTATTAACATTTTTCTTTAGATATATGAGACCTTTAATTGAAAACGGTAATGTATTTTTAGCACAGCCACCACTATATAAATTATCAAAAAAAGGAATAAAGGATGTATATTGTTACACAGATGAAGATTTAGCAAAAGCATATGAAGATTTAGAAAAGAAAAATATACAAAGAGATCAATTATCATTACAAAGATACAAAGGTCTTGGTGAAATGAATCCAGAGCAATTATGGGAAACAACAATGGATCCTGAAAGAAGAATATTAGTTAGGGTAACATTAGAGGATGCTATAAAGGCTGATTCAATATTCTCAATGCTTATGGGTGATGAGGTAGAGCCTAGAAGAAAATTCATAGAAGAAAATGCAAAATATGTAAATAATTTAGATATATAATTAATGGTAATAAATAAGGGATGAATTTTCATCCCTTATTTTAAGTGTCGAATAACGTAGAAATATGTCGAACGAAATAGATTGACAAATATATGCAAGGGAATTTATAATAAAAATAGAAAATTTGCAGTAAGGAGGTTATATAAATTTTTAATTCTAAAAAAATAGAATTTAGTTCAACACAGTCATGGTTAAAAATTGATTATATACTAAATAATGGAATTATAAAAATAGAAAATAAATATATAAAAATAATAAAAATTATTCCGATAAACTTTAATTTGAAATCAGAATTAGAAAAAGAAGCAATTTTAAATTCATATAAAATATTTCTAAAAACAATTAATCATAATATTCAAATTTTAATTCAAAGCAAAAAAGAAGATATTTCTAAACACGTTTCTAGTGTGAATTTCCAAAAACAAAAAGAAAGTCAAATTATACAGGATGTATCACAAAAATATATTGAATATATAATGGATTTAAATAAAAAGAAAAAGTCGGCTACTAAAAATTTTTATTTAGTATTAGAATCTAAAAATTATAATAAAGATATAGAAGATTTTGAAACTATAGCATGTGATGAATTAAATGAAAATTACCTAAAGATAAAAGATTGTTTATCAAGGTGTGGAAATATAGTACAAAATATTAATGATAAAGAAGAAATAAAAGATATACTATTTTCCTTTTTAAATAGTCAAAAATTCATTTTTGAATAATGGAGGTGATAAAATAAAGCTTTTAGATAAAAGTATATTAGAAAGAGGAATTACAACAGATAAAGACTATATTGCACCTGCTTATATAGATTGTTCTAATCCAAAATATGTAGAAATTGATAATGTATTTTATTCTACACTGATTATAATAAATTATAACAGAGAGCATGATTCCCTTATATTTAAGGATATTATAGATAGTAATTTTAATACTAATATTTCTATATTCTATGAAAAGCAAAATTCATATAAAGTGATAAAAGATTTAACTTATCACATAGGAAATGTCGGAGCTGATTTGCAGACTTATAGTGAAAACAGACAAGATATAGATATTGCAGCTTTTACATATAATGATGCCAAATATATAAGAAGAGAAATGCAATTGAATAATGAGGATTTATATTATTTATATGCATATGTAAATGTATTTTCACAAAACAAAAAAGATTTAGATTATATTATTAACAAAATTGAAGGGATAATGCAAAGTAGAGGAATTCAAACCAGAAGAGCATATTTCAGGCAAGAACAGGCTTTTAGAACATGTTTACCATTAATGGATAATTATAAGGAAGTGAGAGATGTAGCAAGGAGAAATATTTTAACATCAGGATTATTATCAACATATCCATTTATTACATCTTCAATATTTGATGAAAATGGCGTTTTTATAGGTACAAATATAAATAATAATTCATTGGTTTTTATAGATAAGTACAACTCAAAGAAATATAAAAATGCAAATATGTGTATTTTTGGAACAAGTGGTGCTGGTAAGTCTTATTACACAAAATTACTAATATTGAGATATAGATTACTAGGAATAGAACAATATGTAATAGACCCCGAAAGGGAATATGATAAGATGTGTATTAATTTGCAAGGAACATTACTGAAAATTGGACCTAATTCAGATACATATATAAATGTTTTTGATATTAGGGAAGAAAGTTTAGAAGAAAACCAAAGTGGTTATTTAGCAAATAAAATAAGTAAATTAATAGGATTTTTCAATTTAATTTTAAATAATTTAAATGAAGAAGAAAAGTCTATAATAGAGGAAAACTTAATAAAAACATATGAAAGCAAAGGTATAACTTTTGATGATAGTTCTTTATTTAAAAAAATGGATAAAAATAAAATTAATATAAAAAATAAATTTAAAGATCCAGAGGACATGCCTATTTTAGAGGATTTTTACAATATTTTAATTAAGGATAAAAGGGCTACAAAATTACAAATAAAATTGATTCCTTTTATAAAAGGTTCATTATCATTTTTTAACAAATATACAAATATAAAATTAGATAACAAATTAATTGTTGCAGATATATACGAATTAGGCGAAGAAAATATTAAATATGGTATGTACTTATTTACAGATTTATTTTGGGATAAAATTAAAAAAGATAGATCAATAAAAAAATCTATATATTTAGATGAAATATGGAGGCTTATAGGCGTTACATCAAATAAGGAAGTTGCAAGTTTTATATATAAAATATTTAAGACTATAAGAAAATATGGTGGAAGTGCTATTGCTATAACTCAGGATGTTTCTGATTTGTTTAGTTTGGAAGATGGTATATATGGCAGATGTATAATAAATAATTCTAGTATTAGAAACTATTTTTCTCTAGAGGAGGAAAATTTAAATGTATTGCAAAAATACGAAAATATATCAGATAAGGAAAAAATTGAAATAAAAACACTAAAACGAGGAGAAGCCTTGATGATTGTTGGGTCAGATCATATCCTTACTAAAATAGAATCAGCAGATTTTGAAGATAATATTATAAATGGAGGAAAAAATTGATAAAGATAATAACTGCAATAGGAAATCCGAATTTAAATAATGAATTAAATAAGCATAGTGAGTTTGAAGTACCATGTAAAGATATACAATATATAGAAGGAATATTAGAATTTTTAGAAGCAAATTCTGATATAAATTTTATAATTGTAAGTGAACTATTAGAAGGCCAAATTACGTTAGAGCAATTGGTAAATAAAGTAATCAGTATAAATAGAAAAATAAAACTTATTGCAATCATAGATAAAAAGAATATTAATCTGGAGAAGAAACTTTTATCAAATGGTGTATATGATATTCTGTATGATGGAATTGATATTTTTAGCATTATTAGTTTATTAAAAAACAAGAATGTAGAAGTTATAAATGAAGAGCTAAAAGCTGAAATTGATAAACTAAAGCAAATAGTTTTAAATAAAAAAAGTGAAAAAAATAATATTTTTAATAAATTAAAAAAAATAAAAAATAGTAATTTAATAGAAAATAAAAAGTGTAGAATTATAACAGTTATTGGTAATAGAGGAATAGGAAAAACAACTTTTTCTATAGAGCTCTCCGATAATATTAAGAAAAATAAAAGAGTATTATTAATAGATTTTGATGTTTTAAATAATAATATAAGTTATATTTATGATTTAAAAAATACAAGAAAATACGAAATTATAAATAATAATTATATAGATAATAAATCAGGAAATATTGTGGAAAACTCAAGAAAGAATATGGAAAAAAATAGAAAAGAAAATATTAAAAATAATATTAATATTATTAAAAAAAATATTACAAAAATAGATAAAAATTTATCAGTTTTAGGAAATATAAATTTTTTATTATATAATAAAAAAATAAATATTAATTATTTAGAGGATATAATTCAAAATGTAAAAAATGAGTATGATTATATAATAATAGATACATATTCAGAATCAATTTTTGAATTAAATAAATCAATTTTTTCTATAAGTGATTATATATTGCTTTTAACACAAGTTAACAAATTAGAAATTGAAAAAACAAAAAATATGTTGAATTTTCTATGTGATGTTTGGAAAATAAATATAAGTAAAGTTAATATAATAATTTATAAATATAAAATACTTGATTATATATTTTTTAATAAATTAAAAAATAATTCAATATTAAAAAATATTAGAGCAATTGGAAAAATTAGATATAATACATTTTTTAATATATGCTCTAATTTAAATCTAAAAAAAATATTTATGATAAAAAATAAATTAAATTATCATTTAATATTAAAGAATATAAATAAAATATAAGGAATGATTTTATGGAAGATTTTTATGAAGAAGTGAAGGAATATATATATAAAGATAAATTATTCAATACCGAAAATAATATAGTAAAAGAGCATGAGAATGTGGAAAATTATAATGATTTATATTTAGATTCTCAATATAGAAATATGTATTCAGAGGCATTAAACAAAGAAGGTCGTGATAATGGATTCAATGTAAACAGCTATATAAAATATGTTATAAATTCATAATTTATTAAGAGAAAACTTAAATTAGTTAAAAAATAATTAGTAAAATACAAATAAAAAATAAATTAAATACAAATAAAAATAATTAAAATATTTAACAAGAATATGATTTATTAATGAATAAAAATTTAATTAATAAAAAAATAAATTAAATATAAATAAAAAATAATTAAAACATTTAACAAAAAATGTAATTTATAAATGAATAAAATTTGATTAATAAAAAAATAAATTAAATATAAATAAAAAATAAATTAAATATAAATAAAAAATAATCAACATATTTAACAGAAAAATGTAATTAATTAATGAATAAAATTTTGATTAATAAAAAATAAATTAAATATAAGTAAAAAAATAATATATTTAACAAAAAAATATAATTAATTAATGAATAAAATTTTGATTAATAAAAAATAAATTAAATATAAATAAAAGAATAATTAATATATTTAACAAAAATCGTAATTTGTTAATAAAGAAAATTTAAGTCAATAAAAAAATAAATTAAAAATAAATAAAAAACAATTAATATATTTAACAGAAAGAAGAATGTTAAATGGTTTATAGGTAAATCCAAAAACCTAAATATATTTTTATAAGGATGTAGAATATGGAAAATGTGCTAAATCAGGAAAGTGATTTAAATATAACAAACAATAATCAACAAGAATTTTTTCAATCAACATTAGGAAAAATTATTGATTTTTCATTAGATGCAGGTATAAGAGCATTGGTACCAGATATAATTGAAAATGAGGTAATAAATATTAAAGATACAATAATAAGTGAAGGATTTTCTGAAGGAATAAAAAGCCTAATAGATAATGCTATAAATATAGGAAAAAGTGCATTAGGAATAGTTACAGGTGAATTTGAAAGTGTTTCACAGGCAGAAAAAGCCATTGAAAAAGGAGGTATTTTAGATAGTATATCTTCTGGAATAAATTTAGCTTTAAATAAAATTAGTAGTATGGGGATTATATCAGAAGATACAACTAATCTTATTGCAAATGGAAAGGATGTAATTATAAATAATGTTTCATCAAACATAAAGAAAGAATTTACTACTCAAAGTAAAAATATAGACAATTTGAATTCATATGTAAATAAATGGAAATTAGAATATGAAAATAGAAATATTGAGGGAATGGAAAAGTACATGAAAAAAATAGATAAAACATTGTCAAAAACATTACCAATAGAAAATTTAATCAATGAGGCAAGAACAATAGAAAATATACATGAATTAATAAAAAATAATGGAAACAATTTTGATTTATCAAAAGAAGAGCTTGATTTGGCAAGCAAACTTAATTAGATAACATATAATTAAGTAATATAAGTAGTTATTAATATTGCTATTTTTATTATTTCAATTTTTAAATTTAAATCTTATTATAGGTAATTTTTTTCAGGTATATTTATTTTATGAAATTAAAAGTTTAATTCTTTTTTATATGTAGAATAATTAAAATATTTATATATAACAATAGCGTAAAAATTATAATTTAAACAAGAAATATTATATAAGTAATAAAACTTTAATTTTTTATAATTAGCGTATTTTATAATAGGCATAATAATGAAAATAATAATAAATACATAATAAATATTAATATTCTATATTCAGATATTTAGTAAAAATAGCAATTTTATTAATATATAATTTAAGTGCTAAAGATAAAATAAATAATAATATTATTAAATAAATCATTAAATTATTTAGTAATATTATCTAATATACTGCCATAAAAAACTAGTTATTTGTTTTTTATGGTAGTAACTATTTTAATACGAAACACTAATAAAATTAAGTAGTTTTTCTTGCATAATTTATGTTCATTTAGTATAATACATAAGTATAATACAAGAAAAGAGGTTAACATATGGAAGAAAGAAACGATGGAAAAATAATAGACAGAGATGTTGAAAAAGAAATGAAAGATGCATACATGAGTTATGCAATGAGCGTTATAGTTTCAAGAGCATTACCAGATGTTAGAGATGGTTTAAAACCTGTACATAGACGTATTTTATATACAATGCATGAGGATGGTTTAACATCAGATAAACCATATAGAAAATCAGCGACAACAGTCGGTGATGTTTTAGGTAGATACCATCCACATGGTGATTCATCTGTATATGATGCAATGGTAAGAATGGCACAAGACTTTTCATTAAGATATCCATTAATTGATGGTCATGGAAATTTTGGATCAATCGATGGTGATGGACCTGCTGCATACCGTTATACAGAAGCAAGAATGTCAAAAATATCAGAAGTAATGTTAACAGATATAGAAAAAAATACAGTTGATTTCATGCCAAACTTTGATGATAGATTACAAGAACCAGTTGTACTACCAGCAAAAATACCTGCATTATTAGTAAACGGTTCATCAGGAATAGCCGTAGGTATGGCAACAAATATACCACCACATAATTTAACAGAAGTTATTAATGGTATTATTAAAATTATAGATAATAGAGATATCACTGATGAAGAATTAATGACTGTAATAAAAGGACCAGATTTTCCAACAGAAGGGTTAATTTTAGGAAGAGAAGGAATAAAACAAGCATATACAACAGGTAGAGGTAAAATTTCTGTTAGAGCAGAAGCTGAAATTGAGGAAATGAGTGGTAATAAACAAAGAATAATAGTTAGATCATTACCATATCAAGTAAATAAAGCTAAATTAATTGAAAATATAGCAACATTAGCTAGGGATAAAAGAATTGAAGGAATTTCTGATTTAAGAGATGAGTCTGACAGAATAGATAAAGTAAGAATTGTAATTGAATTAAAAAGAGATGCAAATGCACAAGTTGTTTTAAATCAATTATATAAAAATACACAAATGCAAGATACATTTGGTATTATTATGTTAGCTTTAGTTGATGGAGTTCCTAAAATATTAACATTAAGACAATGCTTGGATCATTATATAGACCATAGAGAAAAGGTAATTATTAGAAGAACAAAATTTGAATTAGATAAAGCACTTGCAAGAGCTCACATATTAGAAGGTTTAAAAATAGCTTTAGATAATATAGATGAAGTAATAAATATTATAAGATCTTCATATGATGATGCAAAAGAAAGATTAATGGAAAGATTTGGTCTTTCTGATATACAAGCTCAAGCAATTCTTGATATGAGACTAAAAACATTGTCAGGATTACAACGTGAAAAAATAGAAGATGAATATAATGAATTAATGAAATTAATTGCACATTTACGTGAAATATTAGAAAATGAGCAATTAGTTTTAGAAATAATTAAAGAAGAATTGACAGAAATTAAAGAAAAATACGGAGATGAAAGAAAAACAAAAATTGTTGCAGCCGAGGGCGAAATCGATGTAGAAGACTTAATAAAAGAAGAGCAAACAGTAGTTGCTTTGACACATTTTGGATATATTAAAAGAATGCCAATAGATACTTATAAAAGTCAAAAAAGAGGTGGCAAGGGAATTACAGGAATATCAACAAGAGAAGAAGATTTTGTCAAACAGATATTTACAGCATCTACTCATGATACTATTTTATTCTTTAGTAATAAAGGAAAATTATATAGATTAAGAGGATATGAAATTCCAGAAGCAGGTAGAACTGCAAAAGGAACAGCAATAGTTAATTTATTGAGATTAGATAATGGAGAAAAAATATCAGCAGTAATTCCAATTACTACATTTGAAGATGGAAAATATTTATTAATGGCAACAAGAAATGGATTAATAAAGAAAACTGCATTAACAGAATTTGATTCTAACAGAAAAACAGGATTATTATCAATAACCTTAAAAGATGATGATGAATTAATTGATGTTCGTTTGACTGATGGTGAAGATAATGTTGTTTTAGTAACAAGTAAAGGATTAAGTATAACATTTGATGAAAAGGATGTAAGACCAGTAGGAAGATCAGCTCAAGGTGTTATTGGAATTAGATTAGATAATGATGATTTTGTTATAGGTATGGAATCTATATTAAACACAAGTGATGCTACATTATTGGCAATTACAGAAAATGGTTTTGGTAAAAGAACTGAATTAAATGAATACAGAGTACAAAATCGTGGTGGAAGAGGCGTAATTACATATAAGGTTACTCCAAAAACAGGAAATATAGTTGGTATTAGAATTGCAAAAGGAAATGAAGATGTAATGCTAATTACAGACAAGGGAACTATAATAAGGTTAAAAATTGAAGAAGTTAGTATATTAGGAAGAGCTACACAAGGTGTAACTTTAATGAGAACTAACGATGGAGGAAAAGTTGTAAGTATTGAAATAATTTCGCCAGATGATGATGAATAAAATAATAAAAAGTGAATTAGATTCTTCTAATTCACTTTTTATTACTTATTAGCTCTAATATAATTTCTTTTTTGTAAATCGTATATCATCACCAAAAAATCTACAAATATTATAATTTCCAACTAGTCTTGAAACTATTCTTTCATCATAATTCTTAAATAAATTCTGAAGATTTAAATTAGTTGAAATTATTGTTTTAGTTGATCTATTTTTTTGATTTAATAGTCTTGTATTTAAAATATTAAATAATTCAGAAAATTTCATGCTATTCATACATTCTGTTCCAAGATCATCTATAATGAGTAAGTCAACATCTAATAAATTATTATAAATTGAACTATCTATTTTTCCGAATCTATAATCTATTACTGAATCAAGCATAACAGGGGCTGTTTGATAAAGAACGTTTTTTCCTTTTTTTAATAGTTCATTAGCAATGCAACCTGATAAAAATGTTTTTCCAAGACCAGTATTGCCAGTAAATAATAGATTTTTTTCATCTAGATTATCAAAATTATTAATAAAATTTATAGATATTTTTTTTATTATTTCAATATTTGATCTAGGGGAAATATCAGATTTATATTT
>CAKPKU010000039.1 GCA_934167365.1 uncultured Clostridia bacterium | reverse complement strand
TGGCGGAACTGGCAGACGCGCTGGTCTTAGGAACCAGTGTCAACGACGTGGGGGTTCAAGTCCCTTCATCCGCACCATTTATAGTTAATAAATCGTTGATAAATATATCAACGATTTATTTTTTAGTGTTATTTTGGTGCAATCTTAATATTCTAACTTTCTTTATAATATCTTTTTACTGTTATATTTTCATTAAATTCTTATTTTAGTTCAACATTAGCTAAAACTTTTTCAAAAAATGAAATTACTATTGACATATTTACCAAAAAAAGATATAATATATTCTCACTCCCAAATGGAGCTGTATTAAAATTTTTTCATTTTTTTATGAAAGGTGATGTTATTATGACAAAAAATTTTTTATTTTTTGACTCTGAAAGCTATTCAGGAAATGGATATATCATTATTGATATATCAGGCAATCCAAGGATTATACAAACCCGTAATCGAGGTAATAATCCTATGATTGTAGAATCAGAAGATTTGGAGAGTACCTCAATCCCCGATATGATTAAAGAAGCTCGTGAGTTATTTGGTCTTTCCTATAACACTAAAATTTATGTAGATTTATACAAAGAACTTGATGCTGATTATATAGCATCAGAAGGTTATTTGTATATGCCAAATGATTATTGTCCTCTAGATTATGATGAGGATGATCTTGAAGATTATGCAGAATACTGCAATAATCTTTAGAATTTTTAATAAAATAAAGGAAACTCCATTTTGGGGTTTCTTTTATTTTATTCTAACTATATTTAGATTAATTTATAATACTAAAAAGACTTCATTCAGAAATACCACTTTTAATACCTTATTTTTTATCATATAATATTTCTTCAAATCAAATTTAACTATATATTATTTTAGATTTTCTCATATTTTATCATCAATTGACAAATCATATATTTGTGATAAAATACGATTTATTAATAATTAGTTTGGAGGAGTTATGTTAGAGCTAAAAAATATTTGTTTTTCAAGAGATAATAAAAAAATATTAAACAATCTTTCTTTAAATATTGATACTAATAAATTTACAGCAATAACTGGACCTAATGGATCTGGAAAATCTACACTTGCTAAAATCATAATGGGAATTGAACTACCAGATAGTGGTACAATAACATTTTTAGGACAGGATATTACTAATTTAGATATTACAAACAGAGCTAAATTAGGAATTGGTTTTGCTTTTCAACAACCTGTAAAATTTAAGGGTCTAACTGTAAAAAATTTAATTGAAATAGCATCAAACAATACGGTCACAATGAAAGAAGCCTGTGATTATTTAGCAGAAGTTGGTTTATGTGCAAAAGAATATATAAATAGACAAATTGATTCAAAATTATCTGGTGGAGAGCTAAAAAGAATTGAAATAGCAATGATAATAGCTAGAAAATCTGCTCTTACAATCTTTGACGAACCAGAGGCTGGAATTGATCTATGGAGTTTCAATAATTTAATTGATATATTTGAAAAAATAAAAAAAGGCGATAATAGAACTATTATTGCCATTACTCATCAAGAAAGAATTTTAAACATAGCTGATGAAATAATATTGCTAAAAAATGGTAAAATTGCTGATTCAACTGATGAAATGAGTTTATCTGCAAATTCATTTCATTGTAAAAAGATATAAGGAGGTTTTTTATGGACGAAATTCAAAAAAAACTATTAAAAGAAATTGCTGACATAGAAAAAACTCCTATGGGAGCATATAATATTAGATCAAACGGTAAAGGAATTGAAAGAAATACGACGGCTAATATTGATATTATTTCAAAAACAGATAAACCTGGAATTGATATAATAATAAAACCCAACACAAAAAATGAAAGTGTTCATATACCAGTTATATTAACTGATGCTGGATTAACAGATGTTGTATATAATGATTTTTATATTGGAAAAAATGCTGATGTTACAATAGTTGCAGGATGTGGAATTCACAATAGTAGCTGTAAAACATCAGAGCATGATGGAATTCACACATTTTATTTAGAAGAAAATGCTAAAGTTAAATATATTGAAAAACATTATGGAGAAGGTGAAGGAACTGGAAAAAGAATTTTAAATCCCCAAACAATAGTAAACTTAAAAAATGGTGCTATTTTGGAAATGGAAACTGTTCAAATAAAAGGCGTTGATTCAACTATTAGAACAACAAATGGAGTTTTAGATGATAACTCTTCATTAATAATTACAGAAAGAATAATGACCCATGATAATCAAACAGCTAAAACAATATTTAATGTTGAACTAAATGGGAAATGCTCTAGCACAACAGTTACTTCAAGATCTATTGCTAAAGATAGCTCTACACAAGAGTTTATATCTAATGTAATTGGTAATAACGAATGTTTCGGACATGTTGAATGTGATGCAATAATAATGGATAATGGAAAAGTAATATCTACACCTAAAATAACAGCTAATAATATTGATGCTAATTTAACCCATGAAGCAGCAATTGGAAAAATTGCTGGAGAGCAATTAATAAAATTAATGACTCTTGGATTAACAAAAGAAGAAGCTGAAGAACATATTATAAATGGTTTTCTACAATAAAATATTTCTATAAAACTAAATAAAAAATGAGGAAAGAATATAGAGCTTTCCTCATTTTCTTAATTTAAGTACTGAAGTATCTGAATTGCAATACTTTCAGTTATTCCCTTTACTTTCATTAAATCTTCCACTGATGCTTTTGAAATTTGCTCTACACTTCCAAATTGCTTTAATAATAATGCTTTTTTAGCAATACCTATTCCTGGAACATCATCTAATGCAGACTTTAACATTGATTCATCACGTAATTTTCTATGATATCCAATTGCAGTATCATGCACACTATCTTGAAACATTGTTATAGCATTTAATAAACTTTCTGAAATTTTAAGCTCTTCCCTATTTTCATTCATTAAAGCCCTCGTTTGGTGCTTATCATTTTTTACCATTCCAAATATTGGTATATTTAAATTCAGATCTAGCATCGCTTGTTTTGCAGCCCTTATTTGAGTTATTCCACCATCAACAAAAATGACATCTGGAAGTCTTCCAAATCCTTTATCTGTTGATTCAATTGAATGTTTTAATCTCCTGTATATTACTTCATTCATACATTTAGGATCATCTTGATTATTCACAATACTTTTAATTTTGAATCTTCTAGATAAATCCTTTTTTATCACACCATTCTCCATAACACACATACCTGCTACAATAAAATTTCCTGAAATATTAGATATGTCATAACATTCTATTTTTCTTGGATAATCATCTAAATTTAATACATTTTTTAGCTCTGTTAAAACATTATATTTGTCTTGCTCTTTATTATTTAATGTGATATATGCATTATTTTCAGCCATTTCAACTAATTTTAATTTTTCCCCTTTTTGAGGTGTTTTAATTTCTACTTTATGCTCTGCATGCTGTGTTAATAATAATTCAATTAGCTCTTTATCCTCAATTTCCTCTTTTATCATTATTTTATTTGGAAGTTCAATTTTATCAAGATAAAATTGTTTTATAAAACTTGAAATAATTTCAGATTTTTCTTCATCCTGTAATCCTTTGAAAAAATAATGTGATCTACCTATCATTTTACTTCTTCTAATAAAAAAGATTTCAATACAAACTTCACTACTATTTCTTGCAATTCCAATAACATCAATATCATTTTCATTAATATTTGAAACCTTTTGCCTTTTGGATACATTTTCTATTGCTATTATTTTATCTCTTAAATATGCTGCTGTTTCATATTGCATATTTTTTGAAGCTTCTTCCATCTCTAATTTAAGCTCTTTAATTATTTTATCTGTTCTGCCTTCTAATAAGTCAATTATTTCATTAATTTGCTTTCTATATTCATCTTTAGAAACATAGCCCATACATGGTGCTAAACATTTTTTTATATGATAATTTAAACATGGTCTGTCTTTATACTTAAAGTTTCTACATTGTCTAATTTTAAACTTGCTTTTAATAAGATCCACCATTTCTTTTGCACTTCCTGGATTTGCGTATGGACCAAAATATTTTGCTCCATCATTTAATTTTCTCCTAGTTATATATACATCTGGATAATCTGATTGAATATTTATTTTTATATATGGATATGTTTTGTCATCTTTTAGTAGAACATTAAATTTTGGCATATTTTTCTTTATTAAATTACATTCCAAAATTAACGCTTCTGCCTCATTTTCTGTTACTATATATTCAAAATGATCAACTAATGAAACCATATTTTCAATTCTTTTTGTTTTGTTATTTTTCCTAAAATATTGCCTAACTCTATTTTTTAATGAAATTGCTTTTCCAACATAAATTATTTTATCATCTTTATCATGCATTATATATACGCCTGGTTTACTAGGTAATTTTTTTAGCTCCTTTTCTATATCAAACATAAAAATTTATCTCCTTTAAAAATAAGGCAAATGAATATAATTCATATGCCTTGCCTTGTTATTCCTTCGAATTTTTTAATGGTATTTTAGTATATTCACTTAATTTTGAGCATCCTAATACAGGATATAATATTGATGGGAAAAATGCTAAAAAAAAGCAAAATACAGTTCCCTTTTTAAAAGATTCTCCCAATCGTATTGCAATTATATACTTATATATTAAAAATCCTATTGTTACAATTACTAAAGCCCAAGTTGCATCTCTGCCCATTGCTGTACCTATTATTGGAATTAAAAAGTCTATATACAATAATATACACCATGGAGACATTTGTAATTCTTTTAATAAGACAACTTGATTGTAAAATGGAATTAATGATTTCCACTCTTTAATACCTATTTTTGAAAAAATCCCCCACAATCCAATTGTTCTTGCAAATAATAATAATAATACAATACTAAATATTATTGAATAAAAAAGTGATGCAGTTAATACATATAATGATTCTAGACTCATAGCTTCCCTCCTAATTAATTACATATTAAATCAATTATACTAATATAAAATTTCTATGTCAATTTTTTATTTTAAATTCATATCATTTTTATTACAGCAAAATAGCTTTTGAAAAAAATGGACAAAAATAATTATCTTTTGCCCATTTTTATTTTATTATAAATCAGTTTCTTCTTTTTTTACAGTATAATTTCCCTTATATTTTGCATCTCCAAAACCTAAAATCATTATAAATATTATAGGTACTAAAATCATTCCAGCAATATATCCTCCGCCTTTTCCGAATACTTTTGAAATATTTACAGCAAATAATATTGTAATTACAAAACTTGCTATACCTACTAAATTAGATATTAAATTTAATATCGTAGCATTTATAGTAAGTTTCTCTAATAAATCCTCTAGCTCTTCTTCTTGTTCTCTATTCATATCATATGTTCTATATGTAGTATTATTGTCATCACATATTTCTATAGCTTTTGATATATAAGAAACACTCATAATACTAATTATTGACACAATAATTAAACTAAGTACTTCGGGTATTATAGAAAAACCACTCATTCCAACAATTTTATACATTACATATGAACTATATATTGGTACAAATGCTTTCCAGCCTTTTTCTCCTGCTTTTTGCATACATTTCATTCTTCCTAAAGCAACTAATACATAAATAATAGCAATTATAGCTACTACACATGATAATAAAAAATATAAAAATTCCAAAATAACTCCCCCTTATTCTTTTTAACATTCTTTATTATTTTACCATTTCTATTATTTTATGTCAATTTTCAAATCAATTTTTATATATTATGTTTGTTATTTATTGCATTTATTTTCTATTTATTATAGTATATTTACATACAAAAGATATACAATAATTAATAATAAGGAGGTTACTTTTTTAGCGCCAGAGCAATATAATATATTGTTGACGAGGTTAGAGCTTATCGAATTTTCGGCGGATGCTCTATGGCATATGTGCTATGTCATTAAAATATTTACAAAAGTTAATAGTAATATTATCTACAAAAAAATATTTAAAGCATAATAATCCTGTATGTCTTTTTATAATTTTAAATAAGGAAGGATTGTGATTAAAATGTGTGGAATAGTTGGTTATATTGGAACACAAAAAGCATACCCAATTTTGTTTAATGGGCTTTTATCTTTAGAATATAGAGGTTATGATTCAGCAGGAGTTGCCTGTATAGAAAATGGAAAAATATGTGTTATGAAAGATAAAGGAAGAGTTGCTAATTTAAATAAACTTGAAGGAATTAATAAAATTAATGGAACAGTTGGAATTGCTCATACAAGATGGGCAACACACGGAAAACCATCAAAAGAAAATTCACACCCACATATGGATAATAGTAAAACATTTGCCGTTGTTCATAATGGTATTATTGAAAATTATAATGAATTAAGATCATTTTTATCTGATAATGGATATACTTTTTATTCTCAAACAGACACTGAAGTTATCCCTAATTTAATTCATTACTATTTTACAAAAAGTACTTTGAAAAATAATGAAAAATTTCTATCAGCAGTTAGTTTAGCTATAAAAGATTTAAAAGGAAGTTTTGCAATAGAAATAATTTCTAATTTATATCCTGACAAAATAATAACAGTTAGAAAAGATAGTCCTTTAGTTATAGGAAAAGGCAGTGATGGTTATCATATTGCATCTGATATTCCTGCTTTACTTGAATATACAAGAGAATTCTATTTATTAGATGATTATGAGATTACCGTGATGGATAAAAATTCTATAAAATTCTATGATTCTAACTTAATTGAACACACAAAAGAAATAAAAAACATAGAATGGGATGCATCTTCTGCTGAGAAGAATGGATATGAAGACTATATGCTAAAAGAAATCTTTGAGCAACCAACTGCAATTAGAGAAACAATTGGATCTAGATTAAAACCTAATGAAAAATGTGATTTTAGTGATTTGTCACTTTCAAAAGAATATCTATCAACTGTAAATAAAATATTTATAGTAGCTTGTGGAACTGCAATGCATGCTGGACTAACTGGAAAAAAAGCTTTAGAATATCTTTGTAATATTCCTACTGAAGTAGATATTGCATCAGAATTTAGATATAGAAATCCTATTATTGATAATAAAACATTATGTATTTTTATAAGTCAATCTGGTGAAACAGCAGACACAATAGCAGCTTTAAAACTTTCAAAAACTAAAGGCGCAAAAACACTTGCTATATCTAATGTTATAGGTAGTTCAATAACAAGAGAGGCTGATTATACAATATATACACATGCAGGGCCAGAAATTGCAGTAGCTTCAACAAAAGCATATACATCACAAGTAGTATTACTTTCAATTCTTGCAATACATTTTGCAGAATTACTAGATTCAAAAGATACTAATTATTTAAATACTTTAAAATCAGATATTTTAAGTTTACCAAAAAAAATAGAAAAATCACTTGAAACAAAAAATCAAATACAACAATTTGCAAAAAAAATCTATAATGAAAAAGATGTATTCTTTATTGGAAGAGGAAATGATTACAATGTCGCATTAGAAGGCTCTTTAAAATTAAAAGAAATTTCATACATCCATTCTGAAGCATATGCATCAGGTGAATTAAAGCATGGACCTATTGCTTTAATTGAAAATGGAATTACAGTAATAAGTATTTTAACAGATGAAAATTTAGTTGAAAAGTCAATCAGTAATATTGAGGAAGTAATTACACGTGGTGCAAAAACTTTTGTGATTTCTAATCAAAATTTACAGAGCTCAAATTTTGATATGATTGTTAATATTGAAAAAACAGATTCATTGCTATCACCTATTTTATCAGTTATACCTTTACAATTATTAGCATATTACATTTCAAAAGAAAAAGGACTTGATGTTGATAAACCAAGAAACCTAGCAAAATCTGTTACAGTTGAATAGACAATAGCGGGCTTTTGCCCGCTACTTTTTTAACATATATATATAATTTTATTATGAGGAAAATACTTATTTAACATATCTTTAAAAAATTCTTCCCCTTCCTCTTTTAGCTCTTTTTTATAAGCATATTTTCCATATCCTCTAACAGTCATTTTATCTTTTTCATATAAATCTATACTATTAGGAAAAGCTGATGTATTTATCATTTTATGCACATAACTATATGTCATAAAAATAACTTCAAAAAATACATTCTTCTTAACTTTTTCAGATAAATTCTCTTGTAAAAACTTTATTAGCTCTTCATACTCAAATTTCCAATTATCAATAAAAATTACTGGAGCAATTAGAATTCCAACTTTATATTCAGCATCTGCTAATTTATTAATTGCTTCTACCCTATACTTTAAAGCTGATGTTCCGATTTCTATTTCTGAAATTATTTTCTGCGGATTAACACTCATTCTTACTATAATTTTCCCATTATGATTTAAATTTAATATTGGGTCTACCATGTCAAATTTAGTAGGAAAAGTTAGCATTCCTTTATTAGTTTTAGCAAAATTCTCTATTGTCCATACTAAATTGTTTGTAATTGTATTTTCTAATATTAAATCACTATTACTTCCTATTTCAAAGGTTAAATCTTTTGTAGATTCCTCTGATTTTTTTATTATTTTATCTAACATTTGCTCTCTGTTTACAAATAATCTTAAATAGGAACATTTGTTAAAATTACATACTAAATAACAATATAAGCACATAGCAGTACATCCTGATGAAGTATATGGAACTAGGTAATCTGATACTTTATGGTTTTCAACATATTTATGCGTTTTTCTTACTCCTATTATTAAATTTCTTTTTAAATTTTTAAATTCTGTATTTTCTTTTTTTCGTAGCTCTTCTATATTATTATGACTATCTATTTCAAAAAATGGCACATCCATTTTTTTATATTTTTCAATTAGCTCTTTTCCTAATTCATAATCGCCTATATTTTTTTCATAAAAAATAGCTTGTGGTTTGAACATAAAAAATCAACTCCTATAATATCACTTGGATTTAGTATGCTCAAAAATAAAAAAACTTTTCACTAAAATTAGTCAAAAGTTTTTTTACATTTAATTTTCTGTATGATTAATTACAACTAATCTATCACCCTTTTCTATCACATATGATCCATTTGGTGATATTTCTATTTCACTATCTGATTTTTTTACTAAAATAACATTCATTCTATAATTATTTCTAAAGTCAAGCTCTTGCAAAGTTTTATCCAACCATTTGTCTTTAACTTTTATTTCAGTTATTTCATAATCATTAGATATACTTATTGTTTCCATTACATTAACATCCATAATTCCTTTAGCTATTCGTATTCCCATTTCTGTATCTGGAGAAATAATTTTATCTATTCCTATTTTTTCTAAAATCTTTCTATGAATATTACTTGTAGATCTAGCAATTACTTTATTTATTCCTGCTTCTTTACAAATCATCGCTGCCATTATATTTGTTCCTATATCTTGCATTGTTATAACTGCTACATCAAAATTGTCCAATGATAATTTTTTTAGCTCTGTTGAATCTTTTATATCAAGTTGTATTGCTTCTGTTGCAAAATCTACTATATCTTCCACTTTATCAATATCCTTATCTATTGCTAATACATCGCAATTATACTCGTATAATTGTTTTACTATACTTTGTCCAAAAGAATTTAGACCCATAACTAATATATTTAATTTTTTCATTATTTTTAACTCCTTTATCCTACTAATAAATCACATTCTGGGTAATTTATACTATTTTTCTTATTAGATTTTTTTAGCATTGCATATGAAATTGTGATTGGTCCCAATCTTCCAATAAACATTAAAAGCATTATTATAATTTTACCTTGTACACTTAATTCTGAAGTAATTCCTAAAGTTATTCCAACGGTTCCAAATGCAGAAAATACTTCATAAAAAATATCCAAAAAACCTATATTCCTATTTACAGTTTCTCCTTCTGGAAGCATATGCTCTGTTTGAAGATCTTCTGTTATTGATAACCCTATTATAGAAACTATTACTATAAATGCACTCACAGATACCAATACAATTGCTCTTTTAAGTAATTTATGTGGTATTTTTCTTTTAAATATAATTGTATTTTCATTTCCTCTTAAATAACTTATAACCATTAGAACTGTTATTGTAAAAGTAGTGACCTTTATACCTCCTGCCGTACTTCCTGATGCTCCACCTATAAACATATATATCATTGATATAAATTTAGTTGCTGTTGTAAGCTCTGTTGAATCCACCGTTTCAAAACCTGCTGTTCTTAATGTTGTTGAATAAAAAGCTGATTTCAAAATTTTTTGTGCTATATTATCACTTTTCATTATTTGATTGTTATCTTTTTCTAAAATAAATGTAAATATTGTACCAGAAATTAGCAATATAAGAGTAGTTACTAAAACTATTTTTGTATTTGTAGTAAGTTCATTTCCAATTTTACATACTTTTCCATCTCTTTTTAGTGCTTTTTTTATAACGTCTACTATATCATCCCATACTGTAAAGCCCAATCCTCCAATAACAATTAACATCATAATAGTTATTGAAAATAATCCATCATATTGATATTTTATAAAACTATCATTTCCAATAATATCAAATCCAGCATTACATACTGCTGATATTGAATGGAATATAGCATAAAAAATTCCTGTTTTCACTCCATATTCTGGAATAAACCTTATTGATAAAAGTGATGCTCCAACTAATTGTATTATAGCTAAATATAAAAATATTTTTTTTATTAATTTTATTATTCCTTTGTTATTATTTTGATTTAATGACTCTTTTATTAAATTTCTTTCTGATAAATTTATTTTCTTTCTCATAATTAATAGTAATAGAGCAATAAAGCTCATAAAACCAATTCCACCAATTTCTATTAAACACATTAATATTACTTTTCCAAATGTTGTAAATTGTTCTGCTGGTACTATTGTATTTAAACCTGTTATACATACTGCTGAAGTTGCTGTAAATAAACTATCAATAAAACTAATACTTTTTCCACTGCAATTACTGATTGGTAATTTTAGCAAAAAAGTACCTATTAATATTCCTATTATTAAACCTAGGACTAATATTTGTGAAGCCGTTAATTTTAATTTTTTTCTTTCCATTTTCCTATTCCTTGCTATGTTTTTAGCTAATTCACTTATTAACTAAAATTTTATATTATTATGTGGTAATTATATATTGTTTAAATTATATTTTCAATAATATTTTTTTATTTTCTTGACTATGCTTAATATTTATGTTATAAATATTAAGTATTAAAAATTTGGCCCCTTGGTCAAGCGGTTAAGACGCGGCCCTCTCAAGGCCGAATCATGGGTTCGATTCCCGTAGGGGTCACCAAATTTATAAAAAGCAATAGAATCAATCGTTTTAATAATATCTAACGGTTGATTCTATTTTTATTTAATAACTTATTAACTACTCCGTAAATTCTTATTACATCTGCTCTTTAAATTCTTTTGATAATTTTCCTATTGCTTTAGTTTCTATTCTTGATACATAGGACCTTGATATTCCTAGCATTTTTGCTATTTGTTCTTGAGTTCTTGGCTTTTTGCCATCTAAACCAAATCTCATTGTAATAATTCCAAACTCTCTGTCTTTAAGTACCTCTTTCATTTTTGTGCATAATTTTTTTATTTTAAATTTTAAATCAACTTCATCTTCTATACTTCGTTCATTATTCTCAAGTACTTCTTGAAGACTTACTGTATTATCATCTTTATCTTTTCCAACAGTATCTTCAAGATATACTTCTGCACTTAATTTTTTTGCACTTCTAAAATACATTAGTATTTCATTTTCTATGCTCACCTGTTGGCAACAAAATTGAATTTAAAAAAACAGATGAATTATCTGTCAATAAATTTACTTCTACTATATCTCCATTTCCTAATACCTTGTTAATTATCAACTTGAGTAGTGCTTTTTGTTCCATAATATCCAATTTATTAAATTTATTAAAATGATTTTCTATAATTTCTAAAACTATTTGTGATACATCCACCTCCAATTTGTTTATTTGTTTTTCTTCGTTATACTTATTTAATTTAATAGATATTTCTTCATTTTCATTTTTAATCTTTTTTACCTCTTTATTAATATCATCTATTAAATCTATATCAACGTATCTAATCTTTTGTATCAAATTTTCTAAATCCTTTTGATTTTTATCATACTTACTTTTCAAAGAAACAAACTCATCATTTTCATCTACAATATCAGCCTTGGTATTTGCGATTTTCTCTAGCTCTTCACATATCTTTTGATTTGGTGCAATAATTTTTTTGATTTTTTCTAATAATAATGCATCAATTTCATTACCATTAATATTTTTGCCAGTACATTTTTTACACCTGCTTTTTTCTTTTAAAGTACACGAATAAACATATTTTTCAGTACCATCTTTGTATAATCTCCCAGTTTGAATTCGTGGTCTCATTGGAGATCCACATTCTTTACAAAATATCATTCCTGTTAAAATAGCAGTATTTCTCTTTGGCTTCCTATAACTTTTTTGTTTATTAATATTTAATATGTTTTGAACATATATCCAATCTCTGCCATCAATTATTCCCTTATGCTTACCACAAGCAACTATCCATTGATGGATGTCTTTTTTTCTTATTGCCTTATGTTTTACTTGCAAGGTTTTATTATAAGCCATAATTCCATGCAGACCATCAAAATCTTCTTTATTAGAAAATACATCAACATTATTTTCTTTAAAGTAATTATACATATCTAAATCATTTTTGGCGTAAACAGGATTTGTTAAAATAGACTTTAATGCAAATCTTGAAAAATATATATTATTTTTTGTTTTTATATTATTATTTAATGCATATGTTTCTAGTGCTGTTAATGATTTTAAATCCAAAAATTTTTGAAATAGTGTTTTTATAGTGTATATTTCCTCATCAATTTCTTTTAACATAAATGCTTTTTTTACTTTTGTTACTACTTCATTATTTTCATCATATTCTTTAACATTCATAAGTTCAAATCCTACAGATTCATATCCAGTTGGAGTAGTTCCACCAAGCCATCTACCTGTCTTGGCTAATTCTCGCATATTATCTCTAATTCTTTCTGCCCCTATTTCCCTTTCGAGCTGGGCAAAAACTGATGCTATATACATCATAGCTCTTCCCATTGGCGTTGTTGTATCAAATTGTTCTTTTACAGATATAAAACTTATGTTATTATGATTTAATTCTTCTATTAAATCAGAAAAATCTGCTACACTTCTTGCCACCCTGTCTAATCTATAACAAATTAATACATTGTATTTTCCTTTTTTAGCATCTTGAATTAATTCATTGAACTTTTTTCTTGTAGAATCACCACCTGAAAATCCTTCTCCCTCGTTATAAATTTCAATTTTAACTTCATCTTCTAAAAAAATCTTGCTAATATAATTTTTACATAGATTTATTTGATTTTCTATTGATTCTCCCTTGTTAGTAGCCTTTGACTTTCTAGTATAAATTGCAATTGTCTTCATATAAAATTTCTCCTTTTGGCTGTGATTCCAACACTCTTCAATTTTTTTGCAATTCTTTTATTATAGATTCTTTAATTGTATTTTTAGTTTTATCATCATAGTTTAAATCATCTATATACCTTTGTATTAAAAATGCCTTAATATTTGCTATTCCGTTTTCTAATTTAGTTTTATCATTTGGATAATTAAATTTTATATTCATAAGTATCACTCCTTATTCTAAAACTATTCAGTGATACTTGTACACTTAACTAATTAATTTAATTTCATTTGATTCTTTTAGGAACATCTGGCCCAACTGTTATACCTCTTTTTAAAACCTGATAATTCTCTAACTGTTTGATTATGTATATTATTTACAACAAAAAAAGCTAGGTTGCCCTAGCTATAAATTTAATTATTTTTCTAAATTTTTTTCACTTTCCAATTCTTCTTTACTTTCTAATTCCGCAATGGTTGGTTTACCTTTCATAAAATTTTCTTTTCGTTTTTCCCAATCTTCACTTAATAAATTATCCTTTGGTAAAGATGCTTGATATGGATTTTTAAATCTTCTTCTAAACATTTCTTTTCCTTCTCTTACATCAAAACCTAAATCTCTAAAATATCCTTGTAATAGTTTTAATTTTAAAATATCTGATACAGCAAATATTGTTTTAACTTCTTCAAAATCTCCATTTTTTATTTTTGCTTTTAATTGTTCTAAAGCATCCGCCAAATATGAACCACTATTTCTAATCTGTTCAGTTGTAACTTGTGTCGGTACAACATGCAAAGCTATAGTATCTTTTGAACTACCTGCGATATTATATGAAACAAAATTATTAAGTTGAACAAATTCTGTCCCTTGTAGCTCTGGTTCTTGTAGTTTTGCCATTAGCCAATTATTAAATGCATTTAAATCAGGATTTTCCCCTAAAGTATAATGGACCTTTTTATTAAACTCTTCTTCTGCTATCGAATTAAGTTTTTGAAGCATATTCTTGCATTTATTAATTTTTTCTTCATCTTGTGAGTATCCTATATAGTTTTTTACAATCTCGATTGCTTGATTTTTTGTTACCATATAAACCACCAACCTTTCTTTTAAATTCTCTATCTGGAGATTCCTCTATCCTTTCCTTTGGTTCTTTTTCTTTTATAGGCTACCTCTTCTTGTTGTATTTTATTATTCTTTTCTCGTTGACGACCTTTCCAACGATCTAGAACTGCTTTTTTTATCTCTTCTCTTTTCTTCTCTTCTTCAGCTTGTGCTGGCGTTATTCCCATAGTTTGTTCTTCCGCTTTTATTATATCACTACCAAATACTTTTTCAGCATCAAGATATCCTAAAACAATTCTTCCCTCTTCAAATTTTAACTCTGAATTAGGCACTAATCCGTTTTTTCTCATAAACATTTTTGACATAGCAAGAATTGCTTTGTGTTTTTCTGTTAATTCTTTTTCACTTTTAGCTTCTGATTTTATTTGTATTGTCTTGCT
>CAKPKU010000038.1 GCA_934167365.1 uncultured Clostridia bacterium | reverse complement strand
AATAAATGCATATCCAAAAATTCAAGCTGTAAAGTTTAAAATAAAAGAAAAAAAGGAAAAAATAAAAAAAAGAAGTGAAGAGATACAAAATAATATAGAAGAAAAAAGCAATTTAATAAAAGAAAATATTGAACAAAAAAACAAGGAAATAAAAGAAAAATTAAAAAATGATAATATTTTAAAAAAAGATAGCACAGAAAAATAAAAATAAAATTGAAATACCTTAGTCGTTATGCTATAATCTGTACAAGAGAAAGATGTTTATAAAAACATCTGTAGTTGGGTTCAGTATATTATATAAAAAAGTTTTGCAGATAACTATAATATATATAATCTAGTCGAAATCGATGATTCATCGATTCTCAATTATGTTCTTTCTCTTAAAATATTAATATAAAATATGGGAGTAGTTTTAAAATTTTAATTTATATTTGATTTTAGAATTATTCCCATATTGCATAAAGAGGGAGAAAAAATGTTAAATGAAGATTTAGAAAATGATATTAAATGGAATGAATATTTAAACTATAAATTATCCAAGGATTATATAAATAAAAAAGAAAAAGAGGAATTAATAAATTTCATACAGAATAAAAAGTATAAAAAAATATGTGATGAATTAGTAAATGGAAAGTATATTTTTTCGATACCTAAAAAGCATATTATAAGCAAAGGTGCAACAAATAAAAAAAGAGTTGTGTATACATATAATGAAGATGAGATGATGCTACTAAAATATATTTCATATGTATTATATGATTACGATTATATATTCAGCCCGAATTTATATTCATTTAGGAAAAATAATAGTGTAAAAAGGGCTATAAAAAATATTAGTAACATAAAAAATATCAGAAATATGTACGGTTACAAAGTTGATATACAAAATTATTTTAATAGTATTGATATAAATTTACTATTAGATAATTTAAAAAAAGATATAAAAGATAATGCATTATTTGTATTAATAGAAACTATATTAAAAAGCGAATATGTTGAATATAATAATAAAATTATAACAGAAAATAAAGGGGCAATGGCAGGAATTCCAATATCAGCTTTTTTGGCAAATTACTATATAAAAGAAATTGATGAATATTTCTGGAATCAAAATTTGGTGTATTTTAGATACGCTGATGATATAATAATGTTTTGTAATACAAAAGAAGATCTAATAAATAACCAAAAAATATTGACAGATTTTATTAAGAAATATAATTTGAATATAAACCATAATAAGGAATATTTTTTTGAAAAAAATGAAAAATGGGAATTTTTAGGATTTTCATTTATAAATGGAGATATAGATTTATCTGAAAATTCTGTGAGAAAAATAAAAGCTAAAATACGAAGAAGTGCACGAGGAATTAGGAGATGGATGCTAAAGAAAAATGTACACTATAACCAAGCTTTGAAAGCTATGAATAGAAAGTATAATAGAAAGTTTTATGGAAAACAAGATAAGTTGGAACTTTCTTGGAAATATTGGTTTTTTCCTACAATAACAACCGATAAAAGTTTAAAAGTTATAGATAAATACATGCAACAAGAATTGAGATATATTGTGACAGGAAAACACAATAAAAGGAACTACAAGATAGTTCCTTATACTGTGCTTAAAAATTGTAATTATAAACCACTGGTTAGTGAATATTATAAATTATTTCTTGATATGAAAAACTAGATGTAACATTCTATTAGAATATTCAACAATAATATAGGTGTTTTCTTTTTCATACCTAATATTTGATTCTTGAATAAATCCAGCTTCTGTAATCTGATAAATATAATCTTCAAAATCTAAAGATGATACACTTCTATAATCCATTGTGCAACGCATATACTTAGGGGTATCTTTTTCATATAAAGAAGCTAATTTCCCATCAAATTGAGGGAATTTGTTATAAATAGGTGACATATCTTTTATATCAGCTTTGTTAGTATTAATAGCATTGTATATATCAGTATTAACATCTTTTGCAATATTGTCAATGCTATTTTTTATATCATTAGGTATGTTACTTTGTAAAGCTTTTCCAATTTTTTGTAGTTTATCAAAAAATCCCATAAATCCTCCTTATAATGGTATAATAAATTGTTAATATAATGTTAAGTAATTTTATATTAATATAAAATATATAAAAAAGCAATAATATTTTATATATAAAAACGTAGGAGATTTTAGGTGAAGTATAGGCCTTGACTTAAACATTATGAATTAAACTTGAAACAAAAGTGAATTCTATGTGAAAGTTAGCACTCTGATATTGACTCTGCTAAAAAATGGGATATAATAAAAAATGTAAATGGAAAATTTACGAAAGATTATTTTTTAGGGGGAATCTATTATGATGTTAATGCCAAGAAAAAAAGAAATGGATTTATTTGATGAAATGTTTTCTGATCCATTTTTTAGTATGAAAGAAAATCGTTTGATGAAAACAGATATAAAAGAGATAGAAGGCGGATATGAAATAGAAGTTGATTTGCCTGGATATGACAAAGAAGATATACAACTTGAAATTGACAATGGATACCTTACAGTAACAGCTAAAAAAGATGAAGAAAATGAAGAAAAGAAAAAGAAATATATTCATAAAGAAAGATTTATAGGAGAATGTTCAAGAAGCTTTTTTGTTGGTAAAGATGTAAAAGAAGAAGACATAAAGGCAAAGTTTAAAAATGGAACATTGAAATTAACAGTTCCAAAGAAAGATGAAACTCCAAAAAATGAAAAAAAGAATATTCCGATAGAATAAAGTAAAAAAACATTATGCTAACTAGGTTATACCTTGCGTGTAACCTAGTTTTTATATTGTAGCACTATTGTTAATAGTTGAATTTTATGATATAATTTGTAATTATATGATGAATAAAAGGAGGAACATATGTATCTTATTGTAGGACTTGGAAATCCAGAAGCAGAATATGCAAGAACAAGACATAATATGGGAGTAGATGTAGTAAATGAAATTGCCGAAAAATTCAAAATAGCAATTACTAGAGAAAAATATAACGGTTTATATGGAACAGGAGAAATTGAAAATGAAAAGGTTATTTTATTAAAACCTCAAACATATATGAATTTGAGTGGTGATTCAGTAATTCAATTTGCAAATTTTTACAAATTGAATCCTGAAGAAATAATTGTTATTTATGATGATATAGATACTAATCCAGGTAAAATAAGAATACGTAAAAAAGGTGGACCTGGAACACATAATGGAATGAAATCAGTTGTAAACAGATTAAATTCAGAAGATTTTCCTAGAGTTAGAGTTGGAATTGGAATGCCTGAATTTAAGGGGGATTTAGTCAACTATGTAATTGGAAATATAACTGATGAAGATTATGAAGAATTAAAAAAAGGAATAAATAAAGCGTCAGAAGCTGTGGCATCCATTATAAAAGATGGAATAGATATGGCAATGAATAAATATAATAAGTAAGCTAAATAGTGGAGGAATAATGAACGAGATTATAATTAATTATAATAATCAAAAAAAAGATGTGATTGTTTTAGAAAATGGAAAAATAGTAGAAAAATATCAAGAAAACGATAATAACAAAACAATTGAAGGAAATATATACTTAGGAAAAGTTATAAATGTATTACCTGGTATGGGAGCAGCATTTGTTGATATTGGTGAAGAGAAAAATGCTTTTTTACATATAAAAGATGTTTTACCTAAAGCAAGCGAAATTACAGGAAATAAAAATGAAAAAATTAACAAAAACGATATAAAAAAATATGTTAGAGCAGATATGCCAATTGTTGTTCAAGTAAAAAAAGATAAAAATGAAACCAAAGGTGCTAGAATTTCTACTGAATTAAATATAGCAGGAAAATATGTAGCATTGGTTCCAAATTCTAAATTTATAACGATATCAAGTAAAATAAATGATGAAAGTGAAATTAAAAGATTAAAAGAAATTGTAAAAAACAATTCATCCGAAAATGATGGATTTATAATAAGAACAGCAGCTAAAAATAAATCTGATGAAGAAATAATTAATGATATAAAAAATGTGGAAAAAACATATAAAGAAATAATTGAAAAAGCAGAAAAATTAAAAAAAGAAAAAGATATTATTCCTAAAAAAATATATGATGTTGGAGGAATTGTTAATAAAGTATTGTTAGGATTTACAGATAATATAGATAAGATAGCAGTTAATGAAAAAGACGTGTACAATTTTATTATAAATGAATATGAAAATTTAAAGGAAAAAACAGAGCTAAAAGAAAACGAGAATTTAATTTCAGACAATATCTTTGTACAATTAGAAAAAATAAAAAATAGAAAAATTTGGCTTAATTGTGGAGGATTTATAACAATAGATAAAACAGAAGCATTAACTGCAATAGATGTAAACACAGGCAAATATATTGGAAAAGATACATTAGAAAAAACAGTATTAAAAGTAAATGAAGAAGCAACAATTGAAATTGCAAAACAATTAAGAGCAAGGGATATTGGTGGAATTGTAATTGTTGATTACATAGATATGGAAGAAAAATCTGATGAAACTAAAATTGTAGAATTATTAGAAAAAGAGCTAAAAAAAGATAGGGCTAAAACACAAATTGTTGGATTTACACCATTACATTTACTAGAAATGACGAGAAAACATTTATGTAGTAATTAATAAAAAATATAAAGCGAAGAAGGGAATTTATAATAATGAATGTAGGATTTGTATCATTAGGTTGTAGCAAGAATTTATTAGACACAGAAATGACAATTGGATTATTTAAAAATAATAAATTTAATATAGTAAATGATCCATCAGATGCGGATGTCATAGTAATAAATACTTGTGGATTTATTGAATCAGCAAAAGAAGAAGCCATCAATACAATTTTAGAAATGGCAGAATATAAACAAGGAAGATGTAAATATTTAATAGCAATGGGCTGTTTAGTAGAAAGATACAAAGATGAACTAGAAAAGGCTCTTCCAGAAGTTGATTTATTTATAAAATATAGTGAATACAATAATATATGGGAGCAAATTGAATCTGTTATTGGTAAAGTTGATGAAGATGAAGAAGATGAAAAATTAGATTTTATGGACAGGGTTGTTTCAACAGGAGAAAATTTTGCATATTTAAGAATTGCTGAAGGTTGTGATAATAGATGTACATTTTGTGCAATTCCATACATAAGAGGTAAGTATATTAGTAGAAAATTTGAAGATGTAATTGAAGAAGCAAAAATGTTAGCAAAAAATGGAATAAAAGAGCTAATTGTAATTGCACAAGACACAACAAAATATGGAGTTGACATATATGGAAAACCGAGACTTGCTGAACTTTTAAATGAATTATGCAAAATAGATGGAATAAAATGGATTAGATTTTTATATGCATATCCAGAAACAATAACAGACGAATTAATTGATGTTGTAAAAAATAATGATAAAATATGTAATTATTTTGACATTCCAATTCAACACATATCAAACAAAGTGTTAAAAAGAATGAACAGAAAAAGTGATGGAGAAAGTATAAGAAAAGTTGTCACAAAAATAAGAAAAGAAATACCAAATGTAATAATTAGAACTACAGTAATGGTAGGTTTTCCTGGTGAGATAAATGAAGATTTTGATGAATTATATGAATTTATAAAAGAAGCAAAATTTGATAGATTAGGTGCATTTTCATATTCAAAAGAAGACGGAACACCAGCTGCACGAATAAAAGAACAAATACATCCAATGACTAAAAAAAGCAGATACAATAAAATAATGGCATTACAACAAAAAGTATATGAAGAAATATCTCAAAAATACATAGGCAGAGAGCTAGAAGTATTACTAGAAGAAAGAAGCTTTGATGGAAAATACTACATAGCAAGAAGCTATATGGATGTACCAGATATAGATGGAGTAATATTTGTAAACTGCAATGAAGAAAATCTAGAAGGCCAATTTGTAAAAGTAAAAGTTTTGAAAACACAAGACTATGATTTAATTGCAGAAAAGATTTAAAATTATTATAATATAAAAATAGAAGAAGTTAGCTTAAAAATATTTTTAATGAGCTAACTTCTTTTATAATTTATTGCTCTTTAATATTTACAATGATAAAATGGTAAAGGTAATGTAAGAAAAATTGTTGTAGGAATAAATATAATTAGTTGAAGGGAAGAAATATGGAAAAAATTGAAATAATAAAAAGAGTTGATAAAATAATAAACAATGTTATAACGAAATTTAAAAGAGAACCAAAAATTTTTACTTCTGAAAAGGATTTTCAATTGAAATTTGCTTGGGCAATAAAAGAAGAAAATGAACCTGATTTAAATATAAGTTTAGAATATTACCCTAGAATGCTTGAAATTACGTATATTAACAATAAAAAGGAGAAGAAAAGTAAAAAAATTCATATTGATATTTTGATTGAATATAATAATGTTTTATTTCCAATAGAATTGAAATATAAAACTAAAAGATTTATTAGTGAAAATAATGATTATGAACTGAAAGCGCAAGGGGCACAAGATCAAGGAAGATGTAATTTCCTTTGGGATGTTTCAAGATTAGAGAATTTTAAAAAGAGCATTGAAGAAAGTGATGAAAGAAAATTCGGAAGAGGTTATGCGATTTTTTTAACAAATGATTTTAGTTATTTAAAAGAAAATGAAGCGCCAACATCGGATAAGGACTTTAGATTATATGATGGCAGAATAATAAATAAAGATACATCTTTAAAATGGAGGGATGGAACAAAGCCTGGAACTATTGGAAGTTGTCCTTTTGAAATTAAATTTGATAATACATATAAATTAAAGTGGAATCCATATCAGGATGACGATTGCAATGGAATTAGTGAATTTACATATTTAATGATTGAAGTTCGTTAGAAAAACTAGAAATTACAATGAAAAAGAATTTGATTCTTTTTTTTGACTTCAAATTTAAAATATAAATAAAGTATATATTGAATTTGAAAACGTAAATATATATAATGAGCTAAGAAATCAAATATGAGAGGAATGATTTTATGAGTGAAAAGTATGATACTATTGTTATTGGAATGGGTCCAAGTGGAATTTTTTTTGCATATGAATTAATTCAATTAAAAAAAGCAAAAAATATTTTATTAATTGACCAAGGAAAAAGAGTTGAAAATAGAAATTGTCCAATTGAAAAAGTTGGAAAATGTGTTAAATGCCAACCATATTGTAATATAACAAGTGGATTTTCAGGTGCAGGAGCATTTTCTGATGGTAAATTATCATTATATAATGATGAAGATGATGATATTTATGTTGGAGGAATTTTACAAGAATATGTAGGTGTTGAAAATACTAAAAGATTAATTGATTATACTGATGATATCTACTTAAAATTTGGAGCTGATAAAAAATTAGAAGGTGTAAATTTTAAAGATGAAGTAAAAGTAATAAAGGAAAAATCTAAAAAACAAGGAATTAATCTTATTAATATTCCAATAAGACATTTAGGAACAGAAAAAGCCCATGAATTATATAAAAAGTTAGAAAATTATTTAGAAGAAAATAATATAAATATGATGTTTGAAACCGAAGTTCAAGATTTAATAATTGAAGGAAATTCAGTAAAAGGAGTAAAAATTTTAAATAAGAAAAACAATAAAAAGCAAGAATTATTTTCTGACAATGTAATAATTGCAGTAGGTAGAAAAGGTGCAAACTGGCTTGTTGAAATGTGTGATAAACACAATATTATAACAAAATCTGGTTGTGTTGATATAGGTGTAAGATATGAATTACCAGATACAGTTATGAAAGATGTAAATAAATATATGTATGAAGGAAAATTTATTGGATATCCATACCCATACAAAGATAAAGTAAGAACATTTTGTCAAAATCCAAGTGGTTTTGTTTCATCAGAAGTATATGACAATAATTTAAGTTTAGTAAATGGGCACTCATATAAAGAGAAAAAAAGCACAAATACAAATTTGGCAATTTTAGTATCACATAATTTTACATATCCATTTAATAAACCAATTGATTATGGAAGAAATGTAGCAAAAAATTTAAATGAGTTAGCTAATGGAAATGTTATTGTTCAAAGATTAGGTGATATAAATAGAGGAAAAAGAACTTGGCAAGAAGAATTAGATAAAAATTCAGTAGTACCAACATTAAAATCAGCAGTACCAGGAGACATAACTTTTGCAATTGGATATAGAACAATGACAGATATTTTGCAGTTTATAAAAGAGTTAGATAAAGTTATAGAGGGATTTGCTAATCCAGACAATTTATTATATGCACCAGAAATTAAATTTTATAGTAATAAATTAGATATTGATAATAATTTTGAATCTAGTATAAAAGGATTATACTCAATTGGAGATGGCGGTGGAATGACAAGAGGATTAATGATGGCCTCTTGTTCAGGTGTACAAATGGCTAGAATATTAGCAAATAAAATCTAAAAGAAAAATAGGTATGTATAAGTTTTATTGAGAACTATTGCATACTTATTTTTGTATAATAGATCATAAGGCTTTGTATGCAGTTTTTTGTCAAAAAAGATCATAATGGGATTGTATGTATTAAAAAAATATGTTATAATAAAAAAATCAAACTAAAAAAGAAAGGGGTAAAAAATAATGGCAAAAATATTAAAAGATGTATCAAGAACATTTAATGAATACTTATTATTACCAAATTTAACAGATGAAAGATGTATACCAAGTAACGTAAGTTTAAAAACACCACTTGTAAAATTTAAAAAAGGTGAAGAGCCAAAATATTCAGAGAACATTCCGTTCGTATCAGCTATAATGCAAGCCGTTTCAGGAGAAAAAATGGCTATTGCTTTGGCGCGCGAAGGTGGATGTTCTTTTATTTATGGTTCACAATCAATAGAAGATGAAGCTGAAATGGTAAGAAGAGTAAAAAAACATAAGGCAGGATTTATAGATAGTGATTCAAATGTAAAAAGCGGAACATTATTAAAAGATGTAATTGAATTAGTAGAAAAAACAGGTCATTCTACAGTAACAATAACAGAAGATGGAACAAGCAACGGAAAATTTTTAGGACTAGTTACAGATAAAGATTATAGAATTTCAAGAGCTAATTTAGATGATCCAATTGATAAATATATGACACCAAGATCAAAAATAGTATGTGCTAAAAAAGGAATAAGTTTATCAGAAGCAAATGATATAATATGGGAAAATAAAATAAGTTGTTTACCAATATTAGATGAAAATGATAATTTAGAGCATTTAGTATTTAGAAAAGACTATGAAGAGCGTAAAAATAATCCAAATTCATTATTAGATGAAAATAAAAGATATATAGTAGGAGCAGGAATAAATACAAGAGATTATGAGCAAAGAATTCCAGCATTAGTAGAAGCTGGTGTTGATATACTTTGCATGGATTCATCTGATGGATATTCAGTATGGCAAAAAAATACAATAGACTGGGTACGTGAACATTATGGAGATGATGTAAAAATCGGAGCAGGAAATGTTGTTGATAAAGAAGGATTTTATTATTTAGCAGAAGCAGGTGCAGACTTTATAAAAGTAGGTGTCGGTGGAGGCTCAATTTGTATTACTCGTGAGACAAAAGGAATTGGTCGTGGACAAGCAAGTGCATTAATAGATGTAGTAGAAGCAAGAGATGAATATTTTGAAAGAACAGGTATATATATTCCAATATGTTCAGATGGTGGAATAGTACATGATTATCATATAACACTATCATTAGCAATGGGAGCAGATTTTGTAATGATGGGAAGATATTTTGCAAGATTTGAAGAAAGTCCAACAAGAAAAGTAAAAATAAATGGAAATATAGTAAAAGAATATTGGGGAGAAGGATCAAATAGAGCTCGTAATTGGCAAAGATATGATTTAGGAGAAAAAGGAAAAAATAAATTAAGCTTTGAAGAAGGTGTAGATTCATATATTCCATATGCAGGACCATTAAAAGATAATTTAAATATAACAGTATCAAAAATCAAATCAACAATGTGTAACTGTGGAGCAATAACAATACCAGAGCTACATGAAAAAGCTAGACTTACATTAGTTTCTAATATTAGTATTAAAGAAGGTAGTGCTCATGATGTAATTCTTAAAGAAATAAGAAATGAGGACTAGAATAAAAAAGAAATAGTAAAGGAATGAAAATATGAAAAATAAAGAATTAATATTAATAATAGATTTTTATGGACAGTATAATCAATTAATAGCAAGACGTGTACGTGAATGTAATGTATATTCAGAAATTGTACCATTTACTACATCAATAGAAAAAATAAAAGAAAAGAACCCAAAAGGAATAATATTTACAGGAGGACCTGCAAGCGTATATGCAGAAAATGCTCCAAAATGTAGCGAAGAAATATTTAATTTAGGAATACCAGTTTTAGGAATTTGCTATGGAATGCAACTTATGACACATATGTTGGGAGGAAAAGTTCAAAGAGCAGATAAAAGAGAATATGGTGTTACATCTGTAAATATAGACAATAGCTCAAAATTATTTAAAGGATTTGAAAATAAAAATGACTGTTTAATGAGTCATACAGATTTTGTAGAAAATCTTCCAGAAGGATTTGAAAATATAGGGTCAACAGAACATTGTCCAAATGCAGCAATGCAAAATACAAGTAAGAATTTTTATGGAATTCAATTCCATCCAGAAGTTAATCATACAAATAATGGAACAGAAATTATAAGAAACTTTATATATAATATTTGTGGTTGTTCAGGAAACTGGAGAATGAGCTCTTTTGCTGAAGAGACAGTTGAGGCATTAAAACAAAAAATAGGAAATAAAAAAGCACTATGTGCATTATCAGGAGGAGTAGATTCATCAGTAGCAGCAGCATTAATAAATAAAGCAATAGGAAAAAATTTAACATGTATATTTGTAGATCATGGATTATTGAGAAAAAATGAAGCTGAAGAAGTAGAGCAAGTATTTACTAAGAACTTTGATGTTAATTTTATAAAAGTAGATGCAAAAGAAAGATTTTTAAATAAATTAAAAGGAGTATCAGATCCAGAGCAAAAAAGAAAAATAATAGGCGAAGAATTTATTCGTGTATTTGAAGAAGAAGCTAAAAAAATAGGAACAGTAGATTATTTAGTACAAGGAACAATATACCCAGATGTAATAGAAAGTGGAGTAGGAGCAGGAGCAAAAATAAAAAGTCATCATAATGTAGGAGGTTTGCCAGACTACGTAGATTTCAAAGAAATAGTAGAGCCTTTAAGAGATCTATTTAAAGACGAAGTAAGAAAAGTAGGATTAGAGCTAGGATTACCAGAATTTTTAGTATATCGCCAACCATTTCCAGGTCCAGGACTTGCAATTCGTGTAATAGGAGATATAACTGAAGATAAACTAGAAATCTTAAAAGATGCAGACTTTATATTTAGAGATGAAGTAGCAAAAGCTGGTTGGGATAGAAAAATAAATCAATATTTTGCAGTATTAACAAATATAAAAAGTGTAGGAGTAATGGGAGATGAAAGAACATATGACTACACAATAGCATTAAGAGCAGTAACAACATCAGACTTTATGACTGCTGAATGGACAAAAATACCATATGAAGTATTAGAAACAGTATCAGCAAGAATAGTAAATGAAGTAAAACATGTAAATAGAGTAGTATATGATATAACAGGAAAACCACCGGCAACAATAGAGTGGGAATAAAGTAAGTATAAAACAAAAATAAAAAATGATACTTCAATAGTATCATTTTTTATTTTTGTTTAGAAATTTCTAAAAATGGTTATATTTTGGTGTTTTACGACATCTAGAAGTATAACTCTTTTTAAAGAAATTGTCATTTTAAAATTACAAGGAAACGAAAGAACGTTTAACTGTAATTTTTTTAAAGTTTTAGCTAGAATTTGACAAGGAATTCTATTATCGATTGTCAAAACAATTTGTTCGGAATTACATAGTTCTTGGATAAGAACTCTAGTTAGTTCACATTCTAGCTCTTGCTTCTTTGAAGTAGAAAAATAAAGCTCTTCAGAAAAATATTGTGCGGCCGCAGTTGCAACTCTGACAATTTGGTCCATTGCTAATAACCTCCTTAAAGTTGTATACAAAAGAATTATTACTATATAAATTATATTCTAACATACTTACATATATGATACAAGTGAAATAAAAATTTTTTATTTGATACATATATTAATTAAAAGTCTAATATATTATTGCAATATCTAATAAATAATAATATAATACCCCTAGGTAATAATATAAATATATTATATCTAACATTAATACCTTTGAAAGGTGGAATTATTATGATTAAATTTACAAAAATGCATGGGCTAGGAAATGATTATGTTTATATTGACTGTACAGCAAAAACAGGACAAAAAATAAATAATGAATCAAACCTAGCTAAATTTGTCAGCAACAGACATTTTGGAATTGGATCTGATGGACTAATTTTAATATGTGACAGTAAAGTTGCAGATTTTAAAATGAGAATGTTTAACTATGATGGTAGTGAAGCAGAAATGTGTGGAAATGGAATAAGGTGTGTAGGAAAATTCGTATATGATAAAGGTCTTACAAATAAAGAGCTTATTACAGTTGAAACATTAGCAGGAATTAAAACTTTAAAGTTTAATATAAAAAACGGAAAAGTAGAAACAGTAAGAGTAGATATGGGAGAGCCTATATTAGATCCTAAACAAATTCCTGTTGTATCAGATGAAGAAATTGTAAAAAATTTAAATCTAAAAATTATAGATAAGGAATTTAAATTTACATGTGTATCAATGGGAAATCCACATGCAATAACAATTGTCAATAAAGTAGATAATTTTGAAATTGAAAAGTATGGACCTATATTAGAATGTGATAAACATTTCCCAAAAAAATCTAATATAGAATTCATAGAATTAGTAGATAAAGAAAATATAAAAATGAGAGTATGGGAAAGAGGTGCAGGTGAAACATTAGCTTGTGGAACGGGTGCTTGTGCATCAGTGGTTGCATGTAGCCTAAATAATTATATTAATCGAAATTGTACAGTAAGTTTGCTAGGTGGAGAATTATCAATAGAATGGAATGAAAATGATAATCATATATATATGACAGGACCAGCAACAACAGTTTTTGAAGGAATTCTAGATATTAAATAAAACAATAAAAAAATTATTTTAAGGAGATATGCATATGATTAAAATAAACGAAAATTTTTTAGATTTACAAGATAGTTATTTATTTTCAACAATAGCAAAGAAAGTAGCTAAATTTCAACAAGAAAACCCTGAAAAGAAGGTTATAAAATTAGGAATAGGAGATGTAACACTTCCATTAGTTCCAGTATGTGTAGAAGCAATGAAAAAGGCAGCTGATGATCTATCTAAAAAGGAAACATTCAAAGGATATGGTCCAGAGCAAGGGTATGATTTTTTGAGATCAAAAATAGTAGAAAAAGATTTTAAAGAAAGAGGCATTAATATTGAGATAGATGAAGTATTTGTTTCAGATGGAGCAAAATGTGATACTGGAAACATTGTAGATATATTTTCAAAAGATAATAAAGTAGCAATAACTGATCCAGTATATCCAGTATATTTAGATACAAACATAATGAGTGGTAGAGCTGGAGAATTTGATGAAGAAACAGGAAAGTATGACAACATAATATATATGCCATGCATTTCAGAAAATAATTTTGAACCAAGTTTTCCTTTTGAAGTACCAGATATGATATATCTATGTTTACCAAATAACCCAACAGGAACAGTATTTACAAAGGAACAGTTAGAGCAATGGGTAAAGTATGCAAAAAAGAATAAATCAATAATATTATTTGATAGTGCATATGAGGCATTTATAACAGAGCCTAATGTGCCACATAGTATATATGAAATAGAAGGAGCAAAGGAAGTTGCAATAGAATTCAGAAGCTTTTCAAAAACAGCAGGATTTACAGGGGTAAGATGTGGTTATACTGTAATTCCAAAGGAATTAAAAGGATTTACAAAATCAGGAAAAGAAATAGAGCTAAATAAATTATGGAATAGAAGACAATGTACAAAATTTAATGGTGCATCATATATAACACAAAAAGGAGCAGAAGCAATTTATTCAGAAGAAGGTCAAAAACAAATAATGAGTAATATTGCATATTATCAAGAAAACGCAAAAATAATAAGATCAGGTTTAGAGCAAGCAGGATATACAGTATATGGTGGAATTAATGCACCATACATATGGTTAAAATTACCAACAGGAGTTAAATCATGGGACTTTTTTGATATGCTATTAAATAAAGTAGGCGTGGTAGGAACACCAGGTGTTGGATTTGGCCCAAGTGGTGAAGGATATTTTAGACTAACTGCATTTGGTAGTAAAGAAAATACAATAGAAGCAATGGAAAGAATTAAAAATTATAAAAGATAAAAATTTGATAAAAACAAGTCTTAATTTTAATAATATTAAAATCAAGGCTTGTTTTTAAATTAATATTGCAAATCCATAAATTGATATATATAATATAATCAAATACAAAGCAAAATTAGATTATTATAAAATAATTGAGGGAGATTTATATATGGAAAAAAAACTAACACTAAAAGAAAAAATTGGACAAATGATAATAGTGGGAATGAACGGAAGAGTAATAGATGAAAGAATTAAAAATCTAATTTTAAATTATAAAATTGGAGGAATAATTCTATATAGAAAAAATTTCCAAAGTTATAATGAAATGTTAGCACTAATTTCAGATCTAAAAAAATTAAATTCGGTAAATAAAGTGCCATTATTTATTGCAGTAGATCAAGAAGGTGGGAGAGTAAATAGAATGCCTCCTGAAATAAATAATATAGTTAGTGCATATAGGCTTTCAAAGTCAAAAAATATAAATGTAATAAAAGAAGTGGGAGACATAACAGGAGAAATGTTAGAAAAAAGCGGATATAATATGAATTTCTCTCCTGTATTAGATATATTAAGCTCACAAACAACAGAGGGAATAGGAAATAGATGTTTTGGCGAAAATTCTGAAGATGTTTCGTTGTATGGTGTAGAGATAATGAAACAATTACAAAAACATAATATAATTTCAGTAATTAAACATTTTCCAGGTCAAGGATTTGCAAAATTAGACTCACACTTTTTATTACCACATATAAAAAAAATAGATGAAGATTCTGTAATACCATTCAAACATGCAATAAACCAAGGAAATGATGCAATAATGGTCGGACATATGATTATAAAAAATATAAGCAGAATATATCCAGCATCATTATCTAGAAGAATGGTAAAATTTATAAGAACAAAGTATAAATTTAAAGGTTTAATAATTACAGATGATTTGAGAATGAGATCTATTAGATATATTTACGGAACAAAGAGAGCTGTAAAAAGAGCCTTTTTAGCTGGAAATGATATTGTAATGTTTAGATACAAACAAAAAGATGAGATATCAGCAATTAATAATATTATAAAATTAGCAGAGCATGGAAAAATAAAAACAAGCAGAATCAATAATAGTGTAGATAGAATTTTACACATTAAAGAAAAGTACAAGATAAGTGATACAAAAGAAATAGAAAAGTTAGATATAAATATAATTAATAACAGAATTGATATGGTTAATACCTTTGTAAAAAAACAAGAAAAATTAAGTGAAAGTTAATTTGTTTTGTATGCTTAACAGAAAAGTTAGTTTTATCATATAATTTTAAATGTATTTTATAAAGTTAAAATTTCCACAAAAAAACAGAAATATCGAAAAATATAGGTTTAAAATAGATATGTCACAAATAGATTGAAAAAATATTGAAAGAGAGTACCAAAAATGATATTG
>CAKPKU010000037.1 GCA_934167365.1 uncultured Clostridia bacterium | reverse complement strand
GCTTTAGACCCAGTATATGCAAAACATTTAGGTGTTGATATAGATAATTTAATAGTATCACAACCAGATACAGGAGAGCAAGCATTAGAAATAGCAGAAGCCTTGGTAAGAAGTGGTGCTTTAGATATAATAGTAGTGGATTCAGTAGCAGCATTAGTTCCAAAAGCTGAAATAGATGGTGATATGGGAGATTCTCATATAGGTTTACAAGCACGTTTAATGTCACAAGCATTACGTAAACTTGCAGGAGCAATAAATAAATCAAAAACGGTTATAGTATTTATAAACCAATTAAGAGAAAAAGTAGGTATTATGTTTGGAAATCCAGAAACAACAACAGGAGGAAGAGCATTAAAATATTACGCATCAGTAAGATTAGATATTAGAAAAGTAGAAAATATAAAACAAGATGGAGAAATTGTAGGTAATAGAGCAAAAGTAAAAGTAGTAAAAAATAAAATGGCTCCACCATTCAGAGAAGCAGAATTTGATATTGTTTATGGAAAAGGAATATCAAAATCAGGAAATATTTTAGATTTAGCAGTTAATTTAGAAATTGTTGAAAAAAGTGGTTCATGGTTTAGTTATAACGGAAACAGAATTGGACAAGGAAGAGAAAATGTAAAAAAATATCTTGAAGACAATCCAGAAATAATGAATGAAATAGAAGAAAAAGTAAGAGCAAACTTTAAAACAGCATTTGAAAAAAGTTTGGTAGATGAAGAAGTTGATAATGAAGAAGAATAAATTGTGGTGAGTAAGATTGATAGATTATGAAGAATTAAAAGAGTATGATAAATATAAAACAAAAGTTTTAAAATATGTATTATATAAAAAAAGAACAGAAAATGAAATAAAAAGAAAATTTCAAAAAGATATAGATCAAAATATGTTAGATGATATAATACAAGATCTTAAAGAAAATGGTTATATAAGTGATTCAAAGTACATAGAAAGAGCAGTAAATGAATTTACAAATTTACAAAATTTATCTTTAAAACAAATTAGGTATAAATTAATGAGCAAAGGAATAGGTAATGACTTAATCGACGAATATTTCTATAATAATGATGAAGAGCTAAAAGAATATGAAATTAAATCGATAAACAACATTATTAACAAAAAAAATAGTGAATCTCCAGAAGAAATAATTCAAACTTTATTGAAAAAAGGTTTTGAATATGATAATGTAAAAGAAGCATTGGAGAGGAGAAATTAATGAAAAATATTTTAAGCTTAGAATCACAAATATATTCAATAAAATCAAATGATTTTGAAGGACCATTAGATCTGCTATGTCATTTAATAGATAAAAATAAAATGGATATCTGTGATATTAATATTAGTGATATTACAGACCAATACATACAATATTTAAATAAAATGGAAGAATTAGATCTTGAAATTGCAAGTGAGTTCTTAATAATGGCATCAACTTTATTATATCTAAAGTCTAAAACACTATTACCAGTAGTTGAAAATGTGGAAGAAGAGGATGAAAAAGAGCTTACCGAAGAAGAGCTTTTAAGAAGAATTATAGAATATAAAAAATACAAAGAAATATCTGAAAAATTTAAAGAATTTTATACTCAATTTTCAAAAAGAGAGTTTAAAGAGCAAGAAAAAATTAAAATTCCTAAGAAAGACCTTGATGAGGAAGATTTTAGCTCTGATATGATTGTAAAAGCATACACAAAAGTTATAGAAAAAAGTAAGAAAAGATTAAATAGAAATGCACAAAATATTAAAAAAATAGCAATAACAGATACATATACAGTTTCAAGTAAAGTAAAAGTTATGTATAGAGAGCTAATAAGAAACAATAAATTTGTTTTTAATAATTTATTTTCTCAAAAAAAATGTAATAAAGTTGAGGTGGTTACAGCTTTTACAGGACTCTTAGAAATGTCTAGAAGAAGTAAAGTTCAAACTTCACAAAATGAGCTATTTGGTGATATATTAGTTGAAAAAAATAAGCGCAATTTAGATTAAATTTTAAAATATTGGAAAAAATAACTAGTAATATAAGGAGAAATTTATTTATGTTATTACTAGTTATTTTTATTTTTTTTCTTTTACTAATTATAGTTACTACTAAATTCAAGTTAGTAATAAAAGTAAAAGATGAAAAAAAGGAAGCAATTTTAAAAGTGTATATTCTGCATTTTATTTGTATAGCAAATATTAATTTTGATAAACTTAAAAATATAGCACAAAAAAACAAATTAAAAAAGAAATTTAATAATATAGAAAAAAGTAAAAATAAAATTATCAAATATATGTATGATGAGTTAATTAATTTAAAAATCTATTTAGAAAAAGCAGATTTAGATATAAATATATCAACATCAGATTCAGCCTTTACAGCATATGTTGTAGCAACAATATCTACAATTATTACATTAGTTTTAAAGTTTTTTGAGGCAAATATAAATTTAAAAAAGTGTAATTACAAGGTTAATCCTGTATATATTGATAAACCATTATTAAAAATTGATTTTTTTTGCATAATTAGTGTTGATATGGTGCATATTATTAATACAATTGTAAAAGTTTTTAAGAAATGGAGATGTGATTTTAATGGAAGAACAACATCCAATCGAAGGGCTTATGGTAACTGCCATGAATAGCATAAAACAAATGATAGATGTAAATACTATTATTGGAGATCCAATAAAAGCATTAGATAATACTGTAATAATTCCAATATCAAAAGTTGGATTTGGTTTCGCAGCAGGTGGAAGTGAGTTTACAGGAGAAACTGTTAATTCATATAATAGAAGAGAAAAAGAAGAAAATATAAAATATAGATTACCTTTTGGTGGAGGAAGTGGAGCAGGAGTTAATATTACTCCAGTAGCTTTTTTGATAGTACAAAATGATACTGTAAAATTAATTGAAGCGAACCATTCATCTGTATTAGATAAGTTAGTAGAATATGTGCCTGATGTTATAGAAAAAGTAAATAAATTATTTTCAAAAAAAATAGATTCGGAAGAGCTAAATGATGAATATAATGAAGAAAATGAAGAAGATGATAATGACTTAGACTGGGATGATGATTTTTATGAAGAAGACGATGAGGTAAATGCTAATTCTAATGTAAATTCAGATTTGGAATCAGATGATCTTGAATTGGATAATGAAAACGATGAGAATTCAAATACAACATCAAATAAGAAAATAATTAAAAGTGTTAATGATAATTATAAGAGAGAGGATACTCAAGGTTTTAGAAATAGTAAAAGAAGTAAATTTGAAAAAACAATAAAGGAAGTAAAAAACGAAGATGATGAATAGGAAACTATAAGTGAGTTTTATGGATAACTAGAGCTAAAATTAAATAACTTAATAAACAGTATAAGTAAAAAATAGATTGGGAAAAGTTAAACAAAAGCATTAATAATAAATATATTATGTATGTACTTTGTTTAGTTTAGTATTAAATAATAATTAAATAATAATTAAATAATATTAGAGAAATGTCGAATGATGTGATATAGATATAATTGCAAAGTTCGATATTTTTTATGTATTGTTTTTTTATATTAAAATAAAGTAAAGATGGTAAAAAAATGTATATTATAATTAATTAAAATAAATTATAAAAAAATTGTACAAACTAAATTAAATATAGTAAAATAATATAAAAAGTAAAGGGAGTACATATGAAACGAAAAATAATATATACAATAATAACAGTAATGTGGCTAGTGATAATATTTATATTTTCATCAATGAACACAGAAGAATCAAATAAAAGAAGTAAAGAAACAATAAAGTATACAGTGGAAAAAACAGTGAATGTATCAGAAAATATAGGAAATATAGAGATAAAACCAACACAGAATCAGGTAAATAAGACAGTAAATAAATTGAATGTACCATTACGAAAGTGTGCACATGCAACAGAATATGCAATATTAGCAATATTGTTAATATTGACAATAAATTCATATACAAGTAAAAAATATGCAATAAAAAAGGTAATATTAGTAATAATGGTTTGTTTTATTTATGCAATAACAGATGAATATCATCAATCATTTGTGGCAGGGAGAACCAGTCGATTTACAGACTGTTTGATAGATGTAGCAGGGAGTATAATTATATGTTCAATATATATTATAATGAGTAAGTTTAGGAGAATACAAAATGATTGATAAAAAAATTATATTATGTTAAAATAATAGTTATGGAAAGAGAGGATGTAAAATAATGGAGAAATATATATTTATGGCATTAGGAATGGTGCTAGGAATTGCCATTTCATTGTATATATATGCAATAAAAAGAGAGCATTATGCAAAAAGAATAAAAAGTGATCAAGAACATTTTTCAACCCAAAAATTAGATAGAGCACTTGAAAAGGCTGTAGATAAAATGCAAGCAAAAATGAAACAACAAGGAAGGGTTTTATCAGAAGAAGAGAAAAATGAAATCATTTTTGGATGTTTAAATGAAGAAAATAATAATAATAACTAATAATAAATCAAATTAATTATTATATAATTTGATAAAAAAAATAAAATGTGATAGGATGCTAGTATGTTCTAAAAAATAGCAAATAGGGGTAGTAAAATGAATAAAGAAAAAATTATGTTTTTAAAGAAATATGTAGTGTTTTTTTATATTTATGCATTTCTAGGTTGGATTATTGATGTTTCAATAGTATTTGTAAGTGATGGACATTTAACAAACAGAGGATTTTTGTATGAAACAATTTGTCCAATGTATGGTTTTGCAGCTTTGGTTTTAATAATTTTATCAAAAAAATTTAAAGGAAAAGGGCGGTTTTCTTAAAAGAGTAGCAATTGCAACATTATGGTGTTCAGTATTAGAATATTTAACAGCTACAATATTAGATATATTTTTCCATCAAAAATGGTGGGATTATTCAAATCAACCATATAATTTACAAGGTAGAATATGTCTAGCAGCATCATTATTTTGGGGACTTTTATCAATAATATTCATGAATGAAATTCATCCATTTATTGAAAAAAGGTTAAAAAAAATATTTTCAAAAATACCAATAAAAATTCAAAATGGAATTTTATATATACTAATATCTGCAACTCTTGTTGATTTAGTATTATCTGTAGTAAAATATTTACAATAATATGTATTGAAATTTAAACAATTAAGTGATATAATGCAACAAAATTAATACAAAATAAAGTGATGATTAGGACATAATTAAATACATAATATACACAGAGAGCTTGGAAAAGGTGAGAGCCAAGTTATAAAAATATTTAATTCCTACCTAGGAGTGAAATAGCAAACTATTTCCGGTTTAAAACCGTTAAAATTATAAAGTTAAATAAAGGATGGTACCGTGTATTAAGCACGCCTTAATAGGTACCATCCTTTTTTGTATAAAAATTATATAAGGAGGAATATTATGAGAATATCAAAAATGGGGATGAAAAATGTAAAATTAGCAAATTTGGATGAAATGTATCCAGTACAGGATATATTAATGCAAACAAATCAAGTTAAACAATATGGAAGTGGAGTATATGCATATGATAATGTTCCACTAAAAGTTCAAGATAATATAGAAGAAATAATAAAAAGAAATTTCAATAAAGCTGATTTTATAGAAGTTCAAATGCCTTTATTACAACAAGATGAGTTATGGAAAAGATCAGGCAGATATGATAAATATATAGAAGAAGGAGTTATGATGCTTTCTGAAACTGATAAGGGAACATATTGTTTAGCACCAACAGCAGAAGAAGCAATAACAACTTTTGTTGAAAATAGAATAACATCACACAAACAACTACCAGTTGGATTTTATCAAATAGGTCCAAAGTTTAGAAATGAAATTAGAAACAGAGGATATCTACTAAGAGGTAAAGAGTTCTTAATGTTTGATTTATATACATTTGATAAAGATGAAATTGGCATGATGGAAGCATATAAAAAAATTAGATCAACATATTTTAAGGCTTTTAATGAAATTGGATTAGAAATAATAGCTGTTGCAGCTGATAATGGCTCAATGGGTGGAAAAAATTCAGAAGAAATAATGGCTATTTCTAGTATAGGTGAAGACACAATATTATTCGATGAAGAGACTAAACAAGGTTTAAATGTTGAAGTTTTGGAAAAAGAAAATGCAGAAGAATACCTAAAGGAAACTTATGGAATTAATGATGTGAAAAAACTTAAAGAGCAAAAAGCATGCGAACTAGGACATATATTTGCATTAGGAACAAAATACACAGAATCAATGAATATAAAATTTATAGATAATGAAAATAATAGTAAACCATTTTATATGGGATGTTATGGAATTGGTGTAAGTAGGGTTCTAGGTCTTATTTATGAAAATAATGCAATTAAAGAAAATGATAAAGTTGTTGGAGTATCATTACCATTATCAGTAACACCATATTATTTGTATATAATAAGCAATGATAAGAAAAAAGAATCTGCCGAGGAATTATACTCTAAATTTAATGATAAAGATATTGAAGTAATTATTGATGATGTAAAAGGTTCAATAGGAGAAAAAATTAGAAATGCAAAAATATTAGGTATTCCATATATAGCTATAATGGGAAATAATACTGAAGAAGGATATGTTGAAATAGAAAGAACAAAAGATGGAGCTAAGAAAACTGTTAAAATAGATGAACTTATAGGTTTAGTTGAAGTTATGAAAAATACTAAAAAAGATGTAATATTTTAAAAAGTAAAAGCACATATATTAAAATATACTTTAATATATGTGTTTTTTATATAATAGGGAAGTATAGAAATCAAATAATAATTTCTATACTTATATGGTACCAAAGTTCTACACATAGGTATAAATTGATTTATATAATGTAACATAATATTTTTTGGGACTGTAGGAGGATGCACCAAAACATTCATAAAAAAAGTATACATAATTTTGGTCACAAGAAAGTTACACAAATATGCTTAAATGGAAATAATTATAATGTAGAATCATGAATATAAACAAAGGAGGATTAATAAATGAAAAATAAAAAAGAAAATAGTTTATTAAAAATTGATAATTTTTTAGTTGAATCAGACAAAATTAATTCATCAGATAAAACCTTTGAAAAATTAATGTTTTTATATTCATCTGCATTAAAACAAATTGAAACTAAAATGGATATATTAAAAGAAGAATACGAAATGTTTTACGGAGTTTCAGTAATTGATCATACAATGTCAAGAATAAAAAAGCCACAAAGCATAATAAAAAAAATGGAAGATAAAAATTATGAACTAACATATAGAAATTTAGTAGAAAAAGTAAATGATATAGCAGGATTTAGAATAATATGTCCGTTTAAAGATAATATATTTTCAGTAGTAGACTTAATAAAGAAAATGCCAGATATACATGTATTAAAAGAAAAGGACTATGTAACAAAACCTAAAAAAAGCGGTTACTCAAGTTACCACATTATTGTAGAAGTACCAATTCCACTAATGGAACAACTGATTCCTGTAAAAGTAGAAATTCAAGTACGAACATTGGCAATGGATTTCTGGGCAAGTTTAGAGCATGATATTAAGTACAAATCTAAAAATAATAAAATGACTAAAAAGATGTCTAATGAATTAGTAAAGTGTGCTAAAATTATCAATAAAATGGATGAACAAATGATAACAATTAATAAAATATGCTCTATTAATTAAAGGTTTAATATAAACATAATATATGTTAAAATTGAGCATTAATGTGTAAGATAAAAGGAGATAAAATATTTAAATTTTGTCTCCTTTTGTAAAATTTTGTATATGGATTATTAAGATTGAATAATAGTAAATATTGCAAAAAAAAATAATATATTATATAATTCAACCATAATAAAAAAACGGAGGAGAAAAATGCTAATAGTTGAAGAAAATAAAGAAATTGTAGAACAGCATACAGTACCCAAAGATAATTCTATTAAAAAGATTGTACAAAAAATTTTAGCAGATGGAATATCAAAAGATACTGTGGTAGAAGCTGCAAACAAAATACCATCTCAAAACTATGAAATAGAGCACATTGAAAGATAAAAAATACAAAAGATAAAAAAAATAGGTGTGGAGGATTTTTTATGGAAAAAAAGTATGCAAAAGCATATACAGAGGTATTGGAGCTTCTAAAACATATTCCTAAAGAGGAATATAATAGAATACCTGAAACTGAAATTCAGTTTTATGAAAATAATTGTGATAAAAATTACAAATTTATATATGATGAAACAGTAGAGCTAAAAGATCAAAAAATATCAAAAGAAGCAAATGCAGTTATTATAGCTATGTATATGAATTATTTTGCAAATGAAAAACAAAAAGAAATTATAGATGAAGTATTAAAACAAAATAGTATAAATCAGGAAAAAGAAAAGAAAGAAAAATATAATACTGAAAACATATTTAAAGAAAAGAATCAAGAAAATTTACCTATACAAGTAAGTGAAAAAAAGGAAAACATAATAAAGCGAATTATAAACAAAATAAAAGGTTTATTTGCAAAAACAGTATAACTAGGAGGATGTATATGAATACAGAGCTAAAAGTAGTAAAAGAAGAAAAATATGGTTTTTTTAATAAAGTAATTTATTCAATAGCAAAACCATCTAAATATGAAGACATGGCAAAATTAGGACTAAAGAAAGCGTGTTCATACTTAATGTTAATGATTGCTATTATAGCAATTATTCTAGCAGGTTTTACAACATATAACACTCAAAAAATTATATCAACAGGGACAAACTATATAAAAAATAATGTCCCAGATGTATGGTTTAAAAATTATGAATTAACTTCAAATGAGGAAAGTATATTGACAAATAAGGAAATAACGGATATTTTCTCATATTCAATAATAATAGATACTAATATATCTGTTGATGAAGCAAAAGAAAAGTATAAAGATATAAATTCAGAATATAATATTGCTGTTTTATTAAGAAATGATTTTTTAATAATAAATTCAAATACAAAAGAAGTATTGGAATTTAAATATGAAGACTCATTGAAAAACTATGGTTTAGAAAATGATAAAGAATATACAAATCAAGATATAATATCATATTTTAATAGTGCCTCACCAGCAGCATATATGTTTCAATACTTTTCATTATATTTAATAACATACTTTTTTGTATTTTTAGTAGAAGTAATTGTTATAGCTGTATTAGGAATTGTAATTAAATTAGTATTAAAAAAAGAAATGACTAAACACGAGCTTGCAGAATATGCAATTTATTCTACAACAGCACCAATAGTAATGTTTTTAGTATATTTAGTAATTAACTTTTTTACAAACTTCACAGTTAAATATCTTGAACTTATAATATTAGCTATTTCATTAATATATATGTTTATTGCTATAAAAAGTAAGAAAAATGATATAAGTAAAGAATGTGATAATGGTGATAAAAAAATTAATGAAAATGAAAGTTCAGATACAGTAATAGAGGATAAACAATAGCAATAAATGCTAAATAAAAGTAAATAACACTAAAGAAAGGATAAATAACATGTTAAGATCAGAAATTAATGAAAAAGACACTTGGGATTTAAGTACAATATTTAAAAATATAGCAGAGTTTAACAAAGAATATAAATTAGTTGAAGAAGAAATTAACAATATAGCAAGTATGGAGCCTGAAATGTTAAAATCCTCTCAAAACTTATATCAAGTTGTAAAAACTATATATGAGCTAGGAGAGCGATTAGATAGGTTATATACATATGCAAGTTTAAAGCAATCAGAAGATACATCAAATAATGAATCACAGGAGCTAATGGGAAGAGCGCAAGAGCTATACAAAAAGTTTTCAGAGCAAACCGTATTTTTTAAAACAAAAATAATATCATTAGATGAAAATACATTTTTTAAATATATTGATGAAAATGATGAATTAAAAGCATATGAAATATGTTTAAAAAATATTTACAAATACAAAAAACATACATTAAGTGATAAAGAGGAAAAACTACTTGCAGCTTTTCAAAAAGAGCGAGGAACAGCTTCAGACATATTTGAGACATTTACAGGATCAGATTTAAAATTTGGTAATATTATAGATGAAGAAGGAAATGAAGTAGAGCTAACTGATACTAATTATAGTATATATATAAAATCAAAAGATAGAGCAGTTCGTAAACAAGCTTTTGAGACATTGTATAAAACATATAAACAATATCAAAATACATTTGCATCTATATATTCAGGGCAAGTTGAAGTTGAAAAAATATGTGCAAATGTTAGAGGATATAAATCAAGTTTAGAAGCGGCATTATACCCTGATGATGTAACTCCTGAAGTCTATAACAATATAATTGATAGTATTTCTAATCATTTAGATGTTCTATTTAAATATTATAAAATGAAAAAGAGAATTCTTAAATTAGATGAAATGCACATATATGATATTTATGTACCACTAATAGATGAAGTTGATAAAAAATATACATATAGTCAAGCAGTAGAAGAAGTGTTATCAGCAACAAGTATATTTGGAAAAGAATATGTGGAAATTCTAAAAAAAGGATACCAAGATAGATGGGTTGATGTATACCCTAATGTAGGAAAAAGAGGTGGAGCTTTTTCAGGAGGCTGTGCTACAACAAATCCATTTATATTATTAAATTTCCAAGGAACTGAATATGATGTATCAACTTTAGCTCATGAATCAGGACATTCAATGCATAGTTATTTCACAAGAAAAAATAACCCTATACAATATGCCGATTATAGAATTTTTGTTGCTGAAGTTCCATCAACAGTTAATGAATTAGTTTTGGCATATTATAGATTGGAAAATACAACTGATAATAAAGAAAAACTTTCAATATTAAATTCTTTATTAGAGCTATACAAAGCTACAATATACAGGCAAATAATGTTTGCTGAATTTGAAAAAATTACACACGAATTATCTGAAAACGGAGAAATATTAACTGCCGAATTATTAAATAAAAAATATTATGAGATTAACAAAAAATATTTTGGCGAAGAGCTTGTTCTTGATAAAGAAATAGCATATGAATGGATGAGAATACCTCATTTTTATTATAATTTCTATGTTTATAAATATGCAATAGGTTTAACAGGAGCTAGTCAAATTGTGAAACGTATACGAAACAATGAACCACACGCTTTAGAGGATTATTTTGAGTTTTTAAAAATAGGAAGCAAAAAAACACCAATAGAATCATTAAAAGTTGCAGGTGTAGATTTTTCAAGCACAAATGTTTTTGATAGTGCAGTAGAAATATTCAATGAATTAATAGATGAATTTAATGAATTATACAATAAGGTATATGCAGAAAATTAAGCTCTATAATTCCATTAATAATAAGTGATATCCATAGATATGTAAAAAAATCACTTTAAATATAAAGTGATTTTTTATATAATAGGGAAATTCTATATATAGGTATAAATTGATTTAATAATGAAATCGATTCATTTGATATTTTAAAGAAAGCAATTTCCTATTATATAAAAAGGTTTCGCCAAAACATTGCACACAAAATTACTGCATAATTTTGGCGCACAAAAAATTTAATGCGGGCTTTTAGCCCGCTATTGTTTTGTTAATATAAAATAACGAATTTAAAAAACAAATAATGAAAATATATTGACTATAAAAGCCTTTTTTTAGTAGAATAGTCATGCTTAAAATTTATAAAAGGAGAATATAGAAAATAAATGAAGAAATATAAAATATTATCAATAAATCCAGGATCTGGATCAACAAAAGTAGCTTTATATGAAAATGAAGATTTAATTTTTCAAGAAAATATATATCATGAACAATCAGAGCTAAAAAAATTTGAAACTATCTCAGATGAATTGCCATATAGAACAGAAAAAGTATTAGAAGCCTTAAAAAAGCATAATATTGACATACAAACTATAGATGCTTTTTCAGGAAGAGCAGGAGGTTTGGTATCTGTAAAAGGAGGCGTATATAAAGTTAATGATAAGCTATTAGAACATGCAAGAATTGGATATACAATGAAACATCAATCAAATTTAGGTGTTCAAATTGCAGATAATTTAGCTAAATTAAATGGAAAACAAGCATATACAGTAAATCCAGTAACAGTAGATGAATTGCAAGATATTTCAAGAATTACAGGACTTAAAGGAATATATAGAACAACTATTTTTCATGCACTAAATCAAAAGGAAATTGCTTACCAATATGCTAAAAGCATTGGAAAAAAATATGAGGAATTAAATTTAATTGTTGTTCATTTAGGAAGTGGAATTACAATAGGAGCACATAAAAAAGGTAAAGTAGTAGATGTAAATAATGCGTTAAATGGAGAGGGACCATTTACCACAAATAGAACGGGATATGTAGATATACTAACACTTACAAATATGTGTTTTTCTGGCAAATACACTAAAGAAGATATATATAATATTGTTACAAAAAATGGAGGCTTAACTTCAATGCTTGGAACAAATGATATAAGAAAAGTAATAGAAATGATTGAAAATGGAGATAAAAATGCAGAGCTTATATTAGAAGCTATGATATATCAAATAGCTAAACAAGTTGGAGCTTATAGTGTGAATTATGCAGGGAATTTAGATGCTATTATATTAACAGGTGCAATTGCATATAGTGAATATTTTGTAAAACACCTAAAAAAATATATATCATTTTTAGGAAATGTTGTGGTAATTCCAGGAGAAAAAGAAATGGAAGCATTATCAAATGGAGTATTAAGAGTATTAAGAGGAGAAGAGCAATTGTTAGAGTATACAGGAGAACATTTATCAAATGGAAATAATATATTTTAGTTTTAGTATATATTTATAGATGTTATAATTACATTTCACCATTGTATTGACTAAATTAGTGTAATGTAATATACTATAAATTATTAATAGATAGCAAATCGGCTATCAAACGCTAAAAAGCGTAGTATCTAAAACCGCCATTATAATGGCAGGGGGTTGCAATGGAAAAAAACATAGAAAAAATTGATATTTTAGATTCTTTAGAATTAGTTCTAAAAGAATCTAAATCAGAGATTCAATCATTAAGAAAAGAAAATGAAAGATTAAAGAAAATATTAAGCCAAATATCTAATTATAAAGATATTGTCCCAGATGAGGACTATAACATTTACTATTTAGCATATTTGGTAAAAAATGGCTCGTCAGAAAAAAATGAGGATTTAGAATCATTAATGGAACTTTTTAAAATATTTGAAAGTTCGAAAGATGAGAATAGAATTCTCATAAAAAAGAAGTTATCCGAAATTTTTTTTAATGAAATTTTAAGAGATGAATGTTACAAATTTGTTTTAGAGCTGATTTTATCAAGATTTGAAAATAGAATTATTGATCCATTTTCTTCAACTTGGGAAATAGTTTCAATTTTTTTATTAAGCAAAGCTCCAAAAGAGCAAATTAATGAAATAATATTAAAAATGTTTACAGATGAAAATATTGAAAAATACTTAAAAAAGTATTACACAATGAATGTGCAATTAAAAAGTGCAATAGAATCATCTGAATATACAGGTTATATACCAGAATGGTATATAAGAAAATGGTTGCATCAAAATTAAAAAAGTGAACCATCAATATTTTATTTAATATTGATGGTTCACTTTTTGTTAATGTTTATGGCTATGTCAATATTTTTCATACACAGGGTTGACATAAAAAAAGGTATAATTAATAAAATAATTATTTAGGAGGAGATGCAAATGGAAAATAAAAGAGATAAAATTACAAAGCAAGCAAAAGAGATACTTGGATTATGGTCAAAAAATAACAATAGTAAGAAAAATACAAAAAAACGAATAAGCTCAGCTATACTTGCAGCTGCGGCGGGACTATCAGGTTTAGTTTATCATGGAGTGTCAACCTTAGAAAAAAAGGAAGAAGCCCAAATTGGAGTTGTAAATTATGTATATACAAATATGTACAAAGATGCAACAAATAATAAGGTAGATACTTTAGAACAAGGTAGAATAATTAAGTATAATAAAGATGATATTACAGAATGGGAACAAGCAAATGAATATGGGCAATTTGAAAAAACACTATCTTTCATAAGAGTAGGAAATATATTAGAGCAATCTATAGAAAACTCGGAAGAACAAGAAACAGAAGGATATAATGTGAACAATATAAAAGATTATGAAGATGTTAAAGATATATATACTTTGACTCAGATGGTAGATGAGTATGTTAAATGCAATCATGTAGATACTTTAAATTTCAGAAGTTCACCTGATATCAATAGTGAAAAAGTAGAAAAAATTGGTGAAAATAGTTTATATGTGTGTTTAAACAGTGAAGGAGAAGGAGAGCACAACTTTAAAAAAGCTATTTTAGTTGACGAAAAAGGCAATATTCAACAGGGATATGTTGCAGATGAGTCAAATTACATTAGTGAAATTACGCAAGAAAAAGAATGTATAGGAATTATAAATGGCAAAACATTTATACGTGATTCAGCAGAGCTTGTTGAATATGATGGAGCAAGAATTGAGGGGAAAATATCTAATGGAGAGGTAGTAGAAATTGTAGATTCAAGTGACGAAACATTTTATGAATGTAAATTTGCAGATTCAGATAAAGATGATACTTTTTTCTTAAGTAAAAATACAGTTAGCACAGATATTGAATTTGATTTCGATGCTAAATTTATTAATGAAGAGCCTGAATTAGAGCCTACATATATGAAAATGTTTAGTAATTCTGGAGAGCTAATTGATTATATGAAATATGATAATCCAATTGAAATTAGTTCAGATGATATTCTAAAAGTAGATGGAGACAAGTCAAAAGATGGAGTTTATAGTGTTTGGAATGTTACTAAAGATGTTGTTGGGTATGTTGATGGAGATAAGTTGATAGATACTGAATCAGGTAGAACAATTGAGGATATATATAATCCAAACAAAAGTGAAAAAGAAATAAAGCCAGAAACTTCAAAAAAAGATCTTATGGATCAGTCAAATGAAATAATGAGTGAATACTATGATGAGAATAGAATGTCAATAGTTATTGATGCTAGTAATACTAATAAATCAAAATTAGAAGGATTAATTAACTACTTTAAAGATAATAAAGTACCAGTTTCTGGAATTATATTTTCTATAGGTTCGACAAGTGGTAAGGTAGGCTCTATACGTATAAATAGTTTGTGTGATGAAAATAGTGTATACGAAGAGTATCTTTCAGATAAAGGTACTGTATCAATGCAGCAAACATGGGATGAAATGAATGCTGAACTGAAAAATATTGGAAAACAAGAGCTTCCAGTAGGAAATAATATAGGAAGAGGAGATGTTGAGAATTTAAGAGAGAATATAGAATTTGCCCTTAACAATGAGATTCCAGTGGGACTATATTATTATTCTGCAGAAATGGATGAAACAGAAGTTTCAGAAGTAGCAGCATATTGCTATGGTATTGATAAATATTTAAATACAAAGTCAAGCATATATAGAAATAGTAAATTAAAACTTCCATTTACGATAGATATAGAGAAACAACCTGGTCTTACTAGAACAACTACATCAAATAAAAGGAGAGCAGAGCTAGCACAACGCTTAGCAGAGCTATTAGGAAATGGTATAGAAGAAAGCGAGGCATCAAAATATTTTGGCATAGATGGACATAATCCAAAAGATGGATATGGAATTTTAAACAATAAAGTTATGTTTTACAGTGATATTAGGAATAATGATTCAAATATACAAATATTACTAGATAATAAATATGATGAAATAAAGAGCAATTTAGAAGATCAAGGATATTCTGTATATTTATGGGGAACAAGTCATTTTAATTGTGTGGTGGATATGGAAGAAGAG